>JAPLUS010000138.1 GCA_026397495.1 Candidatus Zixiibacteriota bacterium
GGAACGTTAGCTCACTCGGTTTATCTGGGAGGCCCTCTGGTATCGGTTTTATTTACTGTCTTTTTAATGCTGGTTGCATTTGTGGCAGAGAGATTCCTTTCTCTTTATCGAGTAGCTAAAGGAAAAAGTTCAGTCCAGATATTTTTCAAGAATTTAATTACGCTACTGAAATCTGATGACTATGACGGCGCTTTGGCCGCCTGTGATAAACAGCGTGGAACTACCGCCAATGTTCTTCGGGCCGGTATTGAAAAATACCGTGAAGTGAGAAATGATAAATCGGTCGATCGTGAAAAAAGGATTACTCTGACTCAGTCTGCTATCGATGAGGCCAATGCTCTGGAAGGTCCGCTTCTGGAAAGAAATCTTATCGCCCTATCAACAATAGCTTCCATTGCCACCATGATTGGGCTTTTAGGAACGACGATCGGTATGATTCGCGCTTTTGCGGCGACCGGTAATGTTGAAGGCGGCGTTATTGATGCCCAGCAGCTGGCGGTCGGTATTTCAGAAGCTCTGGTAAATACCGCCAGCGGTTTGGTTTCTGGTATCCTGGGAATCTTTTTCTATAATTTCTTTGTCAACAAAGTAGATTCCTTCAATTATACAACTGATGAAGCAACCTTTGAGGTAATCCAGCTTCTTAAAGAAAAAGAAGGTAAATAATCTATGGCTATTAAGAAGAAAAGGCGGTTGGGCATCAAGATCGATATGACCCCGATGGTCGATATTGCCTTTCTCCTTCTCATATTTTACATGTCCACTACCCAGTTTAAACCGCCGGAAGCAAAAGCGGTTACTCTGCCGGTGTCACATTCCCAGATCCAGCTGCCGGATAAGGACATCATTAATGTTACCGTAACCAAGAAAGACTCAATCTTTGTTGACTTTCTCCAGAAAGAAAAGATTGTCATTGACGGAAATGAGATGACCACTACGGTCCGAAAGTACGCTGAGGCGGATCCCGGTACAGTGAGTTCCATCATCAACCGAGCCAGAGCTATGAACATAAGAGCCCTGATTGTCATTAAGGCCGATAAGGATGCCAGCTTTGGTGTTATGAATGATGTAATGAATTCGATGAAAGAAAACAACTTAACACGTTTCCTGATTATTACCAACAACGAGAGTGAAGCCGCTCAAAAGGCAAAGGCTGGAGCGTGATGGAGATGATGGAAAGGAGTAAGATAGATGGCCGGTGAAGTTGTCCAACGCGAAAAGGCCGGTAAGACTAAAGGTCATCGAAGACCCAAAAGGAGAATGGCCATTAGGATTGATATGACTCCTATGGTTGATATCGCTTTCCTGCTTTTGATATTCTATATGGTTTCGACCGTGTTTTCGATGCCTCAGGCAATGGAAATCAATTTGCCACCGAAGGAACAGACGGAGCAGGTGGAGGTAGCCGAATCGAATTTATTAACTATCCGTATTGATGGTTCCGATAGGTTTTTCTGGAATGTCGGTAATCCGGCCAAAAATCTACCGCAATTAGTTCCCTCTTTCAAAGTTATGGCTGATTCCGGCAAGTATCAGGTCAATTCTGATTCAATGCGGATGATTTTGAGGAATCTCAATTTCGATAATCCCAAATTGAGTACTCTTATAAAGATCAAGAAAAATGCCCGATATAATTCCATGGTCGATATACTCGATGAGATTGACGTGCTGGAACGTTCGTGGAATGCCGAAAAAGCCAGACAACTGGGCAAGAAAGTCGAAAACCTGGCCAAGGATGAAAAATTCTCCTACCGTTATGCTATCGGCGATTGGGAAGACAGCGATGACCGCATCGTGGAAGCCGCATCTGGTGGAGTGATGGGGGGTGGAAATTAATTATGAATAGGATGTACCCTTCTTTACGTAGCGATTATGGCGCTTTTGAGCTAAAGCTCAAGTACCAACGCAATATGCTGACCGGAACTCTCTTTGCCGCCTTGCTAGTGCTGATTACTTTTAGCGCTATTTTTATCTATCGGCTTCTGACTGCGGACGAAATGGAAAATGTGCCGGTGCAGATTATTAAGACTATCGCCGATCTCGGCCCGCCGCCGAGCGTCGCCAAAAAACCGCCTGAAATTAAAATTTCGCAACCTAATTTGGTGGCCCCTAAGGTGGGAATTCCTAAACCGGTTGCCGATGATGAAGCGGTAGATAATGATGTGGTGATTGCTTCAAAGCAGGATTTGGCGGACATTGTCGCACCGTCAGCTATGGATACCGGGGCCGGGGGAGGCATTGTCGTTGATATTCCGCAGGATGAATATCTGCCCGCACCCGATGAATTTGTTCCGGTAGAAATAGGGGCCGAGATGATTTATAGGGAACCTCCCGAATATCCGCGACCGGCCAAGATTGCCGGCATGGAAGCGATGGTTTGGGTCAAGGCTTTGGTTGACAAGAGCGGCAATGTTGTCAAAGCAATGATTTTCAAATCATCCGGCAGTAAGGCCGGCTTCGATGAAGCCGCCGTGGCTTCAGCATATAAGTGTAAATTTAAACCGGCTATACAGAATGGCCGTCCCGTTGCTCTCTGGGTGGCATACCAGGTTGAGTTTACCCTGAGAGAACGGTAGATTATTCATTAGGCAGATTGCGGCATCCTCCTTGCTATAGGAGGTGCTGTATGTTCAGTACAAAAGGCAATCCGGTTTCACTAACCGGAATTATTGCCGGACATCGAGATGGTGAATATTATTTTGCCGTCAGTATAACTATCCTTCTATTGTTTCTTCTGTTTGTTCCTACCCTATTGCAGACGCCTTTGAAGATTAATCCGTCCGGTGTTACTTCCTTTTCTGTTCTGAATTTGTCGAAGAAATTAGATTTCATAAAATACTCTATTCCTATTTTTTCTCCGCCGCCTTTTCAACCGCTTGATCCTCTGGGCCAATTTGGCATAGTGCCTGTTGCCCCGGGTGAGTTTGATGAGGCCGGTAATGCCACAACATATATATCAGATTGCCGTCGGCCGGACACCAATACCTATACTGCTTCCGACTCTATGCTAAAGCATCCGGAGTTGATCTGGATGAAACAGCTTGACTACGCCGGGTCCTCCGCAGCAGCCGGCGTCAAGGGAGAAGTAACAATCAGTATTCTTGTGGATGAGCAGGGTCAGCCGCTGAATATTAAGGTGATATCCGAGAAACCTGAAAAACTTGGCCTTGGACAATCCGCAGTAGTGGCGGCACAGACAGCGGTTTTTTGCCCGGCGGTTAGAAATAAATGTCGGGTCAAATGCTGGGTGCAATTGCCGATAGAGATTGTTATGAAGTAATTGCTAAAGAATTTTTATTAACCACCGCTGGGCACTTAATAAATAGTCATTCTATCAAAATTACTGTTATTGCTTCTAATATCACGCGCAGTCAGGAACCCATTCCTGACTGCAGAATATTCCGTCGGGAAATCCCGTTTGAAGCGGGACCGACGGCACAAGTTGAGTTTCAGGTTGGGCTTCGAAGTAAAATAAGGCATTTTCCCATAACATACACTTTTTGGCAGACCTCAAAGCCTGCCGCCCACATGATAGATTCCGTCAGGAAGGGATTCCTGACGGCGCCCTTAAGACTAAAACCATATATTGTATCATTCATAAGCATTGCAGCAATATATTGACTCATAAAATATTAATATTTGATAAAAATTGCTTGACAACTGCACAGATGTGCAGTATTTTGTTTTTAATCGATGTATCTTAAAAAGACAGGATGAGATTAACTCTAAAAGGTGGAAAAACTTTCTTTAAAAAAGCGAAAATATTGAATAAGGAGGACAAAATGAATGGGATCGCGGTATCTGATGAGCCGACCGGATATAATTCCGAGATATCAACCCGCCGACAGGCGGGCAAGATTGGCTCTGTTTCCGGGCTCTGGCCTGCCATAATCGAACTGGATGGAAGCTATGAAGCAGAAAGATATCTAATTAAGATCGATGGTGTTCCGATAAGACTAACGGGAAAATCATTTAAGTATTTGGCGAAATTGGCCTGCGCTCGTCTGAATTCTGCTTGCCCGGCAGGCAAGAATGATGGATGGATTTATAAGGATAATATTGAAATTGGTTTCAACCAAGCACGCTATTTATATCGCCTGAAACAGGAAATTAATGGTCAGGGGAGAGATGATTGGTCGGTTTTCGAAAATAATCGTTTGGGGCATTACCGTCTTGATCTGAAACCGTCTCAGATTAGATTTAATCTTGATAATCTGAGGAGTAATCCTGATTATGAATTGCAACAGATTGCCGAAAGGCTGACACCACGGCTAATCAGTTGATTCAACCATGTGAATTTGGGAGCCCTGCTTTAAATAGATTAAAATTCTGTAAATCTGTTGACTTATCGCCCCAGTTAAGTATATATGAATTAGGCCGATACGATAAAAAAAGGGTTCATTCATGATAATAAAAACCGGTTTGCACATTCCGATTATCGCCTCTGATGGAGAACCTCTCCTGCCAATAATCCCAGCCAAGACATTAATTCTTTTCCCCGGAGAAGTAATCTCCCTTCAAGTTGGACGGCCAGAAAATCTGGCGCTGATTCAAGAGTATACTGATACCGATAAATTAATCGGGGTAACCTTTTCGCCAAGTGGGGATGGCTCAAAGGACACCGATCTTTGTCAAGTGGGAACCGCCGCCAAAATTACCTCTGTTAAAGATGGACCAGGTGGTTCAAAAATGATCTCATTGGAGGGAAGCAGACGAATTGCCCTCCAATCAATCCATTCCGAAACGCCCTATCTTACTGCCAAAGTCAGATTTATTGAAGAAAAAGAAGGTGATTTAACCAAAGCAGCGGAATCAATAGAGGAAATCATCGGAATTATTGAACAGATAACCAAAATTGATCCTACCTATTCGAATGAATTATCATTTGTCATAAAATTCAATTTGAGTAACCCCGGCCAATTTGCGGATAAGATTGCGACCACCTTTCATTTCCCCCTTGCCTCCAAACAGGAAATTTTGGAGTCTTTCAAGTTAGATACACGCCTGCACAAAATTCTTAAATTTCTGAAAGCGGAGTTGGAACGGGCAGCCATCGCCTACGAAATCAAGAAAAACATTAAGGAAAGAAATGTCGATGAGCAAAAAAAAGACAACTGGGCGACGAATTTATCGAAGATAAAATTGCCCATCAATTACGGAACGAAATCAAGCAGAACAAACTACTTCCAACAGAAGTCCGGGAACGGGCGCTAATTGAAGTTGACCGTTTGAGCCACCTGTCAACCGCTTCTGCGGAATATGGAACAACCAAGTTGTATCTTGATTGGCTCCTTAATATTCCATGGAATATCCGCAGCGAATGGAATTACAATATAAGACAAGTTGAGGAAGACATTGCCGATGAATACTATGGTTCGGCGCTTATAAAAAAGCAGATTTTGGAAAGAATCGCTGTCAGGCAATTGGCGGGCGGGATCAATGAGTCCGGCGTTCTGTGTCTGGCGGGTGTGCCGGGAACAGGGAAGGCCTCGTTAGCACGGGCCATCGCTAAAGCTCTCCGCAAGAAATTCATCCGCCTTTCTGTCGGTGGTATGACGGATGTTTCGAATATAAAGGGATCAACTCGGGACTTTTTCGGGGCCATGCCGGGAATCATTATCCGGGCGCTTCGTGATGCCGGCACCTGTGACCCAGTGATATTTATGGAAAATCTTGAATATTTTGCGGAAGATAACAATACCACTCTTCCCATGGCGATTTTGGAAGCAATCGACCCGCGGTTAAATTCTCACTTTCTCGACAATTATATTGGTCTACCGATTGACCTCAGCCGGGCAATTTTTATCTGTGCCGTTAAATTTATTGAGGGAGTCCCTGAAATGCTTGGCCACCGTTTTGAGACTATCGAGCTTCCCGGATATATTGAGAGAGAAAAAATTCTCATCGCCCGCAAATATATTATTCCCAATGTGCTTAAAAAGCATGGTCTGTATAAGAAGGATGTTATTTTCAGCGACCAAGGGCTTAAAAAGCTTGTCCGCAGTTATACTATGGAAGCCGGGCTTCTTAATTTCCGGCGTCAGATTGAACGAATTTGCCGTCATGTGGCCAAAGAGAAAGCCGGCCATATTAAGAGAACCTGGATGGTTAACGAGAAAACAGTGGAAAACTTTTTGGGAACACCCCAATATATTGCGGAGAAACTTGAAAAAAAATCTGAAATTGGCGTTGCCATTGGGCTTGCCTGGACCGGTATGGGAGGGGATTTGATGATGATTGAGGGGCTGCGGATGAAAGGAAATGGCGAAGTTATTACTACCGGTTCACTCGGCGAAGTGATGAGGGAATCAATACAGGCGGCCCATAGTTATGTCCGTTCAAAAGCCGATGTCCTGGGTATTGATCATAACGACTTTGATAATTTTGACATTCATATTCATTTTCCTTCCGGAGCTATCCCCAAAGATGGCCCCTCGGCGGGCGTTACCGTTTGTCTGGTGATTGCTTCGGTTATGGCTGAGCGGCCCATCCGGCATGATATTGCCATGACCGGCGAGATTACCCTTCGCGGTAAGGTGTTGGCGGTCGGTGGCATTAAGGAAAAAATATCAGCTGCCTATCGAGCCGGTATCCCCAAGATTTTCATTCCTCAGGAAAATAGAAAGGATCTCAAAGAATTACCGAGTGATATATTAAAGCAAACGAAGTTTTGCTACATTGAGAGCGTGGATGAACTATTCGAAAAAGCGCTTCTTGATTTTACGCCCTCCAATTATACTCTCGAAAAGATTCTTGCGGAAGAAATAGAAAAAGCCAAGAGCCGTAAAAATCCATCTTCACCTCGGAAAATCGCCGCCAAAACCGGTAGAAAAAGATAACGGCAGTCTTTTTTCCAAAGTCTTAAGTCCGGTCAATAGGGTACGGCCAATCCAAACACCACTATTAAAGAAATGGATGAGCAGGGGGAAGCGCTCGTCTATATTTTAGCTTGATTTTATGTAATATGAAGCCATCTTAAGTTATTGATATTCTTCTCTACCGTTGGCGAATAGCCGAGTAATTGTGCTATGAAAAAAAGATACTCAAAAGCTATTTTTCTGATAATTGGTTTTTTTGCTGCGGTAAGCCTGCCATCTCCAATATTTGGCGATAACCCGTCCGATAGTCTAACGCCGATGGAAAGGCACCGAATAATGGGCCAGGCGAAAGCTGAGAGATTATCAAAGTTACGAACGGCTTTGGCCGTACAACCTCCTTTTCTTGCGAATCAGATCCAATTTGATGTTACCTACTATAGAATTATATTAAGGGTTGATATTCCGGGTGAAATGTTGCATGGCGATGTGATGATTGTCGCCCAATCGCTGATTGATGATCTCGATACAGTCCAAATCGATTTTGACAGCACTATGGCTGTTGATTCAATCATTACCGAAGGTGGTTCTCTTAACTATACTGTTTCCCGGTATGGAATCACAATTGCGCTCGATAAATCATATCCACGTAATTTGCCTTTTTCTTTTTGGATTCATTATCATGGACATCCGGCATCAGGCGGATTCCAAGGGTTTGCTTTTGATACCAGAAATGGATTCCCGGTAGTCTCGTCCTTATCCGAACCTTATTTGGCCCACACCTGGTGGCCCTGTAAAGATCGTCCTGATGATAAGGCCGATTCGTTGGATATTTTTATAACCTGCGATACCGCTTTTTTCTGTGCTTCCAACGGCCAATTGGTTGACACTTCCCGCAACGGCGATGGTACCTGGACCTTCAATTATCAGGTTCGTTATCCGATTACCACTTACCTCTTCTCGGTGGCCATATCAAATTATACGGTTTGGAAAGATTGGTATCATTATGGATCCAGTGATTCTATGGTCATAATTAACCATGTCTATCCCGATCAAGATACCTATTCTCGGACACATTGGAATATTACCCCATATGCCATTGGGGTTTTTGCCGGCCTATTTGGTCAGTATCCCTTTCTCACGGAAAAATACGGCCATGCCAATTTTGAGTGGGCTGGCGGGATGGAACATCAAACGGTTACTTCAATGACGGGAACTTCCTTTGGTTTTTCTGAACCGGTCGTAATCCATGAATTATCCCACCAGTGGTGGGGAGATATGATTACCTGTAACAACTGGCATGATATCTGGCTTAATGAAGGATTTGCCTCATACTCGGAGGCGCTTTATTATGAAGTTAAACAGGGAGAAGCTTTCTATCACACCTATATGGCGGGGATGAATTTCACCGGCGGCGGAACCATCTATATCTATGATACCACCAACGTGTGGAATATTTTTGGAAATATTGTCTACGACAAGGCGGCCTGGATGCTACATATGTTGCGGCATATCGTCGGCGATTCCACTTTCTTTGATATTCTCCATACCTATTATAACAGTCCCTATAAATATCGTGATATTACCTCCGATCAGTTTATCAACCTTTGTGAGACGGTTTCCGGAAAAGAACTGGATTACTTTTTCAATGAGTGGCTCTACGGAACCTATCGACCAAGTTATATCTGGTCATATATGAGTGAGCTGGATCTATCCGATAACAAATACTGGACCTATTTTCTCATTGAGCAGGGACAGACCACTCCGCCATTAGTTTTTTCTATGCCGCTTGATATCCGTTTCACTTCTT
>JAPLUS010000171.1 GCA_026397495.1 Candidatus Zixiibacteriota bacterium
TATAGTCCTGCTTCTAATTCAACCTTATAATTACTATCAGGATCATAACCTATCATATCCATATTTATCATAACTTCGATATCCGCCTGCTGCTCATAGAATTTAGCGGCCATATATTTAGAACCGTATAATCCAAGTTCCTCCCCTGAAAAGGCAGTGAAAATAATAGTTTTATCGAATGTGACATCTTTAAGTATCCGGGCCAGTTCAAGAACCCCGCTGGTACCGCTGGCGTTGTCATCGGCTCCAGGAGCCACTAACATCGGATCTATATACCCGTTGTAGGAATCATAATGGGCCCCCACAATAATCAGTTTTTCCGGATAAGTTACTCCGGGTTTGATACAGATGACATTGTGAAGCGGTTTATCAGGTATATCTCCAGAAATCCCCGTATAGAAGGTATCATATTTCACATCAGTATATCCAAATGATAGGAATTTCTCCATTATCCAATCTCGCGCAGAATTAATGGAATCCGAAAACATATAGCGGGTTTCAAAAGCCGCCAGGCGAGAATCATAGGAATAAAGTGAATCCAATGAAACTAAATCAGCCAGCGAATCGGATGGATAGGTGTCAAGAAATCGCAAATTCGCCACTTCCGGCTTATAGAAAAACGGGGTCTTTTTGCCTTTCATAGGGATAACCATATACCCCTCTTGCCTTAAAATATCAATTTCTCCCCCGCTTAGCTCAACTATATAAGCGCCCCCCGACTGATAACGAGCGGTAAGCAATACCCCCTTTGGCGTCCCGGGAGTTCCAAGCTGACCAACAATAAAAAATCTTTCAGGAGTGAAATTGGAAGCAACAAATTCGGCCTTTATACCTGCCGAATCAAGCCGCTGAAACTGTTCAGAGTTCAGCTCAACAATAAATTTATCCCCTATCATACCATAGGCATTGGGAACAATCCCTTTGACGGCAGTAAGAGTCGCTTCATCTTTGATACCTAAAACATAGAGGTCGCCGGAATAGGCGGGTGATAGTAATAAAAGAGTGATCGCTGCAGTTAAGGCAAGTTTCTTACACATATTTTCTCCTTCGCAAGAAATATGGATGGCTAAAAAGAATTAAAAAATGACAAGAAATTGCTATCACCAATATATACTAAAGACATTCTGAGAGCAATTTTATTAAGAGATTTATTGGATAAGTCAGATAATTGATTAGGTTTTTAAAGGCTGCATCAGCTTAACCTTCATATCTTCCTTGACTTGCAGATATTTGCCGGACGCTGAAGCTACAATCTCACCCGCATCCAACTTGCTCGGCCGGCAGGCGAGCCTGGCTTCTCCCACAGTAAGGAAAAGGCGGCCTTTTTGATGCTCCAGACACCCCTCCAGATGAAGCTTTTGTCCAATAGCGACGGCCTTATGGAATTTGACTGTCAGTTCGACCGTCATAGCAAAAATATCTTTAGCCAGAAGAGCTTTAATCATTACTTCGTCCAATAGTGCGGCCATAACACCACCGTGGTATATGCCGCGGTAACCCTCAAAATGCCGCTGGGCGGTGCATTCAGTAACGGCCTTGCCGTCGCTAAAGAAAAAACGGGCTTTAAGGCCATACTCATTTTCATGGCCGCAGACAAAACAGCCGTCATATTTGGCAATCTCTTTCATAACTCCGGAATCTCTATCTGTCTACTGCTGTAGCAGGAAAACCATTATGGCCTTCTGAATATGAAGCCGATTTTCCGCTTCATCAAAGACAATCGAATGCGGGCCATCGATTACCTCATCCGTGATTTCCCGCCCCCGCTCGGCCGGCAGACAGTGCATCACCAGATGCTCCCGATCCGCACCGGCCAGCAGAGAGGAGTTCACCTGAAACTTCTTTAACGTTACCGTTTTCTCGGATAATTTATCCTTTTGCCCCATCGAGGCCCAAACATCAGTGTAGATAACATCGGCCCCTTTTACCGCCTCCTGCGGATCATCCGTAACCAGAATACGGCTCTTTCTGTTTCTCTGTGCTCTTTCCAAAATACTTTTGTCAGGACCGGTTTCCGACGAGGTGCCGATCCGCAGGTCAAGCGGAATACGCGCGGCCAGATTAAGCCAGCTATTGGCGACATTATTTCCATCCCCAAGAAAGGCCACTTTATAGATATCCTTACTCTTATGTTCTAATATTGTGAAATAGTCTCCCATTACCTGACAGGGATGAACCAAATCCGTCAAGCCATTTATCACGGGGACTGAGGCATATTTGGCCAATGAGGTAACATCGGAATGAGCGAAAGTCCGTATCATTATCATTCCGACATACCGCGACAGCACTTGAGCGGCATCGGCAATCGACTCCCGCTTTCCCAGCTGAATCTCATTATCGGTTATATAAACAGGATGTCCGCCAAGCTGATTGATGCCTACTTCAAAGGATACTCTGGTTCGCAGCGATGGCTTTGTAAAAATACAGGCCACCGATTTGTTCACTAACGGCCTGGGATCAATTTCCCCCTTCTTCATTTTTTTGCATAAGTCAAAAACCTGATATATTTCATCGGTCGTTAAATCGAATATTTCGCAAAATGATCTGGACATACTTTTTCCTTTCATATTATTAGAAAATGTTA
>JAPLUS010000290.1 GCA_026397495.1 Candidatus Zixiibacteriota bacterium
CTTATTAGACTTTTAAATCTTTCTTCGAATTCCCCCTGGTATTTGGCGCCGGCCACCAAAGAGCCCATATCCAACGCCATTACTTTTACATTAGCGAGAACCTTGGGAACCTTCTCGGCAATTATCGCCTGGGCAAACCCCTCAACAATAGCGGTCTTGCCGACACCGGCGCCGCCGACCAAAATGGGGCTATTTTTACGCCTTCTTAAAAGAATTTGGATTACCTGCTGAACTTCCTTATCACGCCCGATTAAGGGATCGAACTCCCCGGCCGCCGCCTGATTGGTTAAATCAATACAATAGCGGAGAGTGCCCGCTATTTCCTTCTTCCCCTCCCCGTCCGAAACACCGGCGGCAGTGGCCGGAGCGGAAGTGATTTCCTGAACCGATTTGCTCTCGGCAATTGCCCGATAAATATCTTCCTTGTTGATATCAATTTTCTCACGCAGATAAGCAGACAACTTTGAGCGAGGGTCGAAAACGGCAATAAAGATATGCTCCGGCTCAACCAAAGCATCGTAAAGTTTGGCTTTCTCTTCTAAAGCCTGGGCAAGAGTCTCCTGAACCGCCGGCGCAATGGTAAGACTATCTTTGGCTGAGGATCTCTTGGGCTGTTCCTTGAGATAACTCTCAACAACTGATTCGATATAGGCCCGGCTTTTGCCAAGCTGATTGAGGATTGATTCAACACCGGAGCTTTCCTGTCTGATTGTTGCAATAAGAAGATGCTCAAGTTCTATCTCGGGCTGGCGGAAAGATGCAGCAACCTCGCGGGCATTTTTGATTACAGCTCTTGAATCTGACGAGTAATTGGCAATATCCATAGAAATCTATAATTCCCTTCAAAGACAGGGTTTGTATAAGTATTCAAAAATCCGAGTAGGCCTCTGTCGGCTAACTTACGATATCATATGATATTATATCACAGAAA
The DNA here is from genome assembly GCA_026397495.1 of Candidatus Zixiibacteriota bacterium. Lineage (GTDB taxonomy): Bacteria > Zixibacteria > MSB-5A5 > GN15 > PGXB01 > JAPLUS01. The sequence goes on from JAPLUS010000290.1 coordinate 932, forward strand.
GCCAAATGTCAAGTAGTTTGTTCCCGGCCCATTATTCTATTTAAATTGTTGTTTATACCACGCAAAATCAGGAAATTCGGTCACATTATTCAACGGGCTCCGGTCCCGATATAAATTATATTTTGATCCCTTGCCGCCTGGATTCGTAACGGCACTGGAAATCGGGAAACACCAGGCGCTATTGAAGTTATACTTTTTTTTAAAATCTTTAAAGAAAAAATCTATTCCCTCGAATTTCATTGCGATGAATTTCTTTTCCAGATTGCTATCCACTCTTTCAACACGGATTTTAGCACCCTTGTCTACATATTCATTACCTCGAAAAACGGATGGCTTTCCATGCCGGCTTTCCCATTTTGTTTTCCATTCCCCTTTCAGGGTATTCCAGTTATCAACGAAATTCCGATCTTCGGCAAACATCTTGAAGGTATAGATGATATCTTGACCCGAGATCTTCCATACCTGGTCACCACCATCCATACGACTTAGAATGATTCTTTCCCATGAGTCAGCGCCATTATTTTTGTATTTGGCATAAAGGATGATTTTTTCCACTCTGGCCCAAGCGGAAACCGCGGAATTTAGACTTAAATTAAAAACCATATCATTCCCTATTTCATCCCCTACAAATTCCTCAATTACCTTTTGATCCCCCACGAGGTCTATGTAATCCACCGCAACAATGAAACGGGGAAGGTTTCCCACTTGTTCTATTTTCACTTCTTCGATTTCGCCATCCTCGGTAAAAATAAGCTTTGTTCCCGAGGCCTTATCACTTCCCCAACCAGCGAGCTCACCTTTCTTATTGTAGCGGGGAATAGGACCCGCACAATCCGAAACTATTATGGCTGGATTGATATTCACTAAATTGGCCTTCTCGAATATTTCAAAATCAAATATTCTGGTATTAATGGAAGATTTTTTGGTGTCTATTTCAACCGTCTCTCCAAAAACTTTCCCCTTTTTCTTCCCATACTGGGCGTCGGGCTTGCTAATTGAATATAAACCCTTTCGATGAGAATGCCCCGTCAGAATGCATCGCACATCTTGATCCTTATGTTTTGAAAGATCTTCAAAGATAGGGTCCCTCATTCCCTCAAAAGCCCCACTATCAAAATTTCCATATGCCACGCTCCCTTGTGTATCAATCAGTTCCATAAGACCCGGCTCTTGCCTACTCATAGGTTCATCGCTGAGGTAACTGACAAATGTAAAATGGCTAAATAGTATAATTTTCCCCTTCCCCTTTACTTTCTTCTTTGCCGAATCAAGCAGCTTATTTTGCGTCACAGAAATGGATTTATCTGCACGGGGTAAATGACCGTACCATTTCTCTTGATGCTCGGTTATTCCAATTTTATCTTCATCGTCGCCCCAGCCAAGCCCAACAATAGATTGTTTGGGCAGAGACGCGGCAAAATCAGAAAAAGGAGTCAGGACTGAATAAAACCATTTGAATCTATCCGGATCAAAAGAACCCCCGCCATTCTCAGCATAGGTACTTCCATAAATTAGAATTGCCTCATAAATGGTAAGATTATGATCCGCCGGAATACCTGAATTAGCTCTTACTGTGGCAAACCTTGGAGAAATACCATAGGGCTTGTAATAGACATCATGATTGCCACTTACCACAAAGGCCGGTTTTTCCCGGCAAAATTTCAGCATAAGAAAATAGAAGGTCGCAAAGTCCATATAATCTATGGCGCGATTATCATAGTCCTTATCT
>JAPLUS010000018.1 GCA_026397495.1 Candidatus Zixiibacteriota bacterium
ATGTGCCCAAATATTCACTTTGGCCATTGTTTTTGGGAACGCTGAAAGCGGCGATAGTGGCCATGCTTTTTGCGGTGCCGTTGGGAGTCGGAGCGGCCATATACAGTTCGGAATTTGCCCCTCCCCGATTTCGAGAAATTATAAAACCTATCATAGAGCTTCTGGCCGGAATACCTTCGGTTGTCCTTGGCTTTTTCGCCTTGATGGTCCTGGCTTCGATTCTTCAAAGGGCTTTCGGATTAACCTATCGGCTTAATGCTCTTAATGCTGGGATCGCTCTCGGGATTACGATCATACCGATAATTTTTACGGTCGCCGAGGATGCCATGACCGTCGTTCCGCGATCTCTGCGCGATGCCGCGGCGGCGTTAGGCGCCAATCAGTGGCAGATTTCTTTCACGATGGTTCTTCCGGCGTCTCTGCCGGGAATTGCGGCCGGAATTGTGCTTGGATTCGGGAGAGCTATTGGCGAAACAATGATTGTCCTTATGGCTTCCGGCAATGCCGCTATCGTCTCGAGCAACATGGCTGATTCAATCCGCACCTTCTCGGCAACCATTGCGGCAGAAATGGCCGAGGTTGTCTTTGGAAGCCCGCATTATAATGTCTTATTCCTGATTGGAACATTGCTCTTTCTGTTCACATTTATGATTAATCTGGGCGGCGATTATGTTTTAATACGCCTGCGAGAGAGAATTCAGGGTAAAACCAAATGAACCATAAACCAACCGACGTTGCCTATCACTTCAAGGAAAAGTCTCCGAGTATAATTCCGAAATATCTGACATTTTCGGCCGTGGCGCTTATCATGCTTATTCTGGCCATAATATTTCTTAATATCTTTCTCGGCGGAATCGGCGTTATAAGTTGGGAATTTTTAAGTCATTCTCCGGAAAATGGAATGGAGTCAGGCGGAATCTTTCCTGCCATTTTTGGGACAGTAGCGATGGTCATCCTGATGGTTATTGCGGTCGTACCGGTTGGAGTTTTGACGGCCATTTATCTTCAGGAGTACACTCGTCCCGATTCAATAATAACGCGGCTGATTAGGGTCGCCATAAATAATCTGGCCGGTGTTCCCTCCATTGTTTTCGGCCTTTTTGGTCTGGGGTTTTTTGTCGGTTTTATCGGCTCCGGCATTGATTCCATTTTTTACGCCCCGGGACGTCCCGTTTGGGGACAGCCGGCAATTATCTGGGCATCCCTGACTCTGGCGCTATTGGCTTTGCCGGTTGTTATTGTCTCCACTGAAGAAGCATTACGGACAATTCCGCGGGAGCTGCGGGAGGCCAGCTATGCTCTGGGTGCGACAAAACTTCAAACTATCGTAAGAATCATTATTCCCCAAGCCCTGCCGGGGATTTTCACCGGCGCCATTCTGGGCATCAGCCGGGGTGCAGGCGAGGTGGCCCCGATAATGTTCACCGGCGCCGCTTATTATCTGCCGTATCTGCCGTCATCTTTGCATGATCAGTTTATGGTGCTGGGATATCATATTTATACGATGGCAACACAATCGCCGGACATTGAAGCCACCAAACCAATTCTTTATGGAACGGTTCTGGTCCTCCTGGTATTAGTGTTTCTCCTTAATTTGGTGGCTATATTGATTCGTTCCCGAATCAGATCAAGGCGGGTCTATGCTTGATGATATTACAAATGTAAATGGTACCAAAGGGAAAGGTCTGATCGACATGGCCGGACCCAGCGGTCCCAAAATGAAAATGACGGCCAAAAACTTGGATTTCTACTATGGCGCCAATCAGGCCCTTTATAATATTAGCATGGGAATAGAAGAACATCGGGTTACGGCTCTAATTGGCCCCTCGGGATGCGGGAAATCGACTTTCCTGCGGACTCTTAATCGAATGAATGATACTATCCCCGGGACGATTCTTAAAGGGGAAGTGAGACTCGATGGAATTGACATTTATAAAGATATCGATGATGTCTCAACTATTCGAACCAGAGTCGGGATGGTATTTCAAAAGTCGAATCCTTTCCCCAAATCAATATTCGAAAATGTCGCCTATGGGCTCAAAGTGAATGGAATAAAAGACAGGCAGATTATTATCGAAGCGGTCGAGGAAACTCTTAAGAAATCATATCTGTGGGAAGAGGTCAAAGATAAGCTGGATCATAGCGCCTATCTGCTGTCGGGCGGTCAGCAACAGCGGCTATGCATCGCGCGGGCTCTGGCGGTTCGCCCTGAAGTTCTTCTGATGGATGAACCGGCTTCGGCCTTGGATCCGCTTTCGACTTCCAAAATTGAAGATCTCATTGGTGAGTTAAAGAAGAATTATACGATTGTAATCGTAACTCATAATATGCAACAGGCGGCGCGAATTTCGGATTATACAGCCTTCTTTTATGAAGGATATCTGATTGAATTTGGTCGGACCAAAAATATATTTACAAAACCGCAAATAAAGAAAACCGAAGATTATATTACGGGACGATTCGGATGATGGAGGTATGATATGGCACAGCATTTACAGCGTGAAATAGGGACTTTGAAAAAGAAAATATTGTCGCTCGGTGCGACAGTTGAGAAAAGTGTGCGCATGGCGGTAACAGCGATAGAAAATCGGGATACTGAATTGGCCGACAGGGTTATTATAAGCGATACCGAAATTGACCAGCTTGAAGTCAACCTTGAAGAAGATTGCCTGAAGATTCTGGCCTTACATCAACCGGTGGCAATAGACTTGCGTTTCATTATCGCAGTTTTGAAAATCAATAGCGATCTGGAGCGCATCGGCGATTTAGCCGTCAATATGGCCGAACGGGCGCAATTCCTCAGCGGCAAATCACCGATTGCTATTCCGTTTGATTTGGAGGGATTGGCAATTAAGACGCAAAAGATGTTGAGAGAGAGCCTTGATTCATTGGTTAATCTTAATGCCGATTTGGCGCGTGATGTGTGCGCAACTGACGATGAGGTCGATGCTATCAACCGGGAGATGTACGATTTGGTCAAAGACGCAATTCGCGTTCATCCGGAGCAGGTTGACATACTTATCCCCTACCTTTCGATCTCCCGATATCTCGAACGAATCGCTGACCATGCAACAAATATTGCCGAAGACGTTATTTATATGATTGAAGGTGAAATCGCCCGTCACCGTTCATAAAATCGATTTCGCCTCCAGAATAATAAAATGCGAACGCGACCACTCATCGCATTCGTTTATATTACAATCACTTATGTTCAAATGCGGCCCCGACCTCACTCTCCCCAAACTTTTGTGAGCTTTGAATTTGACGTCCAATTACACTATGAGATGATCAATGGAAATCGTTGGAAGGTAGTCCATTAGAATAGTCAGCATGTTTTTTCTTTTGAGAATTGCAAAGGGTGGGCTATATTTGTCCTG
>JAPLUS010000117.1 GCA_026397495.1 Candidatus Zixiibacteriota bacterium
CGCCGCTGGCCAAGGTGCGCTATGAGGAAATGGGACGGGTCTTCCGTGATTTCAAAATTCTCGGATTAAGCCTTATTCAGAATTGGGTGATTGGGCCGATTCTGATGTTTTTTCTGGCCATAATATTTCTTCCCGCCTATCCCGAATATATGGTCGGATTGATTATGATCGGGCTGGCCCGATGTATCGCGATGGTGATTGTCTGGAATGATCTGGCCTCGGGCGACCCGGAGTACGCCGCCGGACTGGTTGCTTTCAACTCCGTTTTCCAGATTCTTTTTTACTCGATTTATGCCTGGGTATTTGTCACCCTGTTACCGCCGCTTTTTGGTCTTTCGGGGGCAATTGTGGAGATAACTATCGGGCAGATAGCCCGCAGTGTCTTCATTTATCTTGGTATCCCCTTTCTCGCCGGTATTATCACTCGTTTTGCTCTGATAAGTCTGAAAGGTAAAGATTGGTACCAGCGCAAATTCATCCCGAAAATAAGCCCCATTACTCTGGTGGCGCTGCTGTTCACTATCGTCGTGATGTTCTCTCTGAAGGGAGAGCATATTGTCAAGATTCCTTTTGATGTAGTCCGTATCGCGATTCCCCTTCTTATCTATTTTGTAATTATGTTTCTGGTGAGCTTCTTTATGAGTAAGAAAGCCGGCGCCGATTATGGACGCTCGACAACGCTTTCCTTTACGGCTGCCTCCAATAATTTTGAACTGGCCATCGCCGTGGCGGTAGCGGTCTTTGGAATTCATTCGGGTGTCGCCTTTGCAGCGGTCATTGGGCCATTGGTGGAAGTGCCGGTGATGATTGCCATGGTGAATGTGGCTTTATATTTCCGCCGCCGATATTTTGCATAGGTAATTGCAAAATGCCATATACTAAGGCTCATAGCGAGCGGAATAACATTGATGATAATTGGTGCTGATTTAAAATGATAGACGGGGATAAAATTATTTCAAGAGACTAGCCAGCAGTTTCTCAATATCGGACATCATAAAAGGTTTATTGAGAAACCCGTCGGCTTTTGATTTTACAATATCGAAACCGACTTCATCAACCGAGTATCCGGAAATTACGACAACCGGGAGATTTGGTTTTCTTTTCTTAATATTTTGGAGTAATTCCAAACCGGACATCCGCGGCATCCGCATATCGGTTATAACCATGGCGATATCGTTGTTTTCGATTTTCTCGAGAGCGTCTTGTCCGTCAACCGCCCGAATGGCCTCATAGTGAAATACCTCAAGCATCTCCACCAAAAGGCTTGACATATTAGGGTTATCGTCGACAATAAGAATAATTTTTGCCATACCCTCCCTTTGTCTTTATAAAGTAATCGGCAATAAATGGTCAAACTTTAGTTGATTGTGCCGAAAAGAGTTGCACCCGTGCGGACAATTCATTTTTGAGATTATCAAGGCCCGTTCCTCTAAGGGCTGAAATATGGAAAGAAATAGTGGTCGGATTGTTGACCGGGATGGAATCGATGGTTTTATCGATTTTATTGAAAATAGTCAGGGAGTCGATATGGTCGGCACCTATCTCCTCAAGAATATGATCAGTCTGGGTAATTTTCTCATGGTGATTATGGTCCGAAAAATCAATCACCTTCAACAATAAGTCGGAATAACAAACTTCCTCGAGAGTAGATCTAAAAGAAGCTACCAGCTGATGCGGGATCTTTTTTATAAATCCGACAGTATCGGTGAAAATTATTTTCTCCGGATATCCGGTGGACATCATCCGGCTGGTGGAGTCAAGGGTAGTGAATAATTTATTGGCAACGGTTACTTGGGCCTTCGTCAAAGAATTAAACAGAGTTGATTTGCCGGCGTTAGTATATCCTATTATGGCCACCTTGAATAGATGCTGGCGTCCCTTTCTCTGGGTGGCTCTTTGCCTTTCCAATAGCTCAATATCCTTTTTCAGGCGGGCGATCTTTTTTCGTATCTGGCGACGGTCGGTTTCCAATTGGGTTTCACCCGGACCTTTGGTACCGATGCCACCATATTGACGGCTGAAGTGTTTCCATGCTCCGGCAAGGCG
>JAPLUS010000451.1 GCA_026397495.1 Candidatus Zixiibacteriota bacterium
GCTGTTCGCTTCAGATCTGGTGCTAGCTTTTTTCAATGAAATGTCTTTGGAGCAATTCGCTCGTCAGAATCCAGTGGATCTCTTGAGTATAGTTGTTAAGGCCGCTGATATGGGCATGGACCAATTTTTCCAGCTCGTTTCCTTTAAGATAAGGCCTCTTGAGAGTCCGAGAATCCAAAATAATGTTTTTTACATAGTTCTTTAGTTCATTACGGTACCAAACCCTGAAATGATAATATTTATGCCGTCCGAGAAAGAGTTTTTCTAGGTGAATAGCCGATAGAGTGTTATCGAGTTTTGTAAGCCATTGAGGCATCCCATAGTCATAGGCATATTCGGCCTTTTTGGTAAACGCCTGAACCAAACGTCGCGCCGTCCCTATTAGAGGAGTTGAGGAGAGGGTGAAACCTCTGTCAGTTGGAATCTTAGCCAGAGATCGATCGCCATCATAGATGAGCCGAAGCGAGGTTCTTAGGTCCCTGCAAGAATCGGGTGCCTGAAAGGCCAAGGAAACCAAATCGTTGTCAAGGAAGGGGGACCGAATGGTCAACTGTGACGTTTCTAGAGCATGACGAGGGTAATGGTACCAGGGCACCTGTTTTGTGCAAAAGAAGGACAGCGGATTTCCCCCATCTGGGATATGAGCTTGCCTGGCCCCGTTAATGCGCATCGAAAATTGGTTTTCAAAGATTTCCGGGCAGAGGTTAAGGGGCTTGAATCCAATGACTCCTCGGATAATCTGATCTCCGTAATTCCCAGTTAGCCTTACGGGGGCGATTTCTCTCGCCTTCCGATTCACGTAGAGTTCTGCTGAACCGCTCACGTCCATCGTGCCGTCCGAAAAGTAGATACTTCTTTTGGCCAAAGCCGGAAACTCCGAAAAGAAATCCTTATTGATACGAATGATTTCATGTCTTTGCTGGCAAGCCAAAGCGACTTTCCCTGCGATTTTCACGTCCGCGCAGTCACGATAGACGCCGCTGAAGGTATAACAGGGCAATTTAAACGGGAGACAGGGAGCCCAGGCCATAATCATGCGAGTATCGATGCCTCCAGTCAGTGAAATCCCAACGGTTTGCTGGCCTTGAAAATACCGTTGGAGCACGCCTGGGTATATCTGAATAAATCTCTCATAATATTGTTTCTCGTCTAAGCGAGGCTGATTTTCCCATTCCTCTCTCTTAAAATAATTTCCTTTATCCATCGATTGGTGTTTATAAAAAGACCATTTCGACCCTCCGGGCAGAAGGCGGACTTTTGAGAAGACCGTTCGATTCTCCAAGGGACATCCATAGGAAAATAGTTCGGCGAGCGCGGTTAGATCGAGTTCCCGCAATTCCGGCAATATCCGAAGCAGGGACTTGGCCTCAGAAGCAAAATAAAAGGACCTGTCGTTTTCATAATAATAGATCCGACCCAATCCGAATCTGTCGTTAAACAGGAGAACCCGATTTGTTCGATAATCTACCAACAGTCCGCTGAAACACCCATTGAGCTTTTGGAGAAAGTCATCCTCCATTTCCTCATATAAATGAATGATAGAACTGGCGTCTCCCGAGTTGAACCGATGCCCTCGTGACTTTAGCGTCAAGGCCTCTGCTTCGATGGAGAAGTCTTCGCCACAATAAACCAAACAAATATCCTTCCTCTCGTTCCAAATAGGTAGGCAATCAGAAAAAGAATCCTTATGGCATACCCAGCCGGCGGATAGGCCCAGATGTTCGTCTCGGTATATTCCCGAAGAATAGAATCGCTCATGCAGCATGCTTTTAACCATCATGTCGATATTCGTCCTGGCCTCATGAACGCCGTGATCCTTATGGATTATTCCCATAATTCCTGGCATGATCGATTCTCCCTGATTGAATTCAATGATGGGGCCAATAGGTCATCACCCGTTCCGCCGCACGGGATGTGCCGGAGCCTGTATCCTTTAAAGCTCTCAATCAAAGCCCCCCGGGGTTGGCCCACAACGCCTCTCGTCTTTTCATATCATTCTGCGCTCACATTCTTCTTTGCGATCTTCTTGTAGAAATGCGAGCGCAGATGAACCATCGCGGTCACGAGCGGCCCAGGAAGTACCCCCAAGAGGCCTCGCTGCAATCTGAATCGTATTGCCACACGCCCTTTGATCGTCAGCGGAATATAATATCTGGGGAAGGCGATCCGTTCAAACCCGTTTCTCTGTTTAAAATCGGAAAAAGAAGAAGACCTCTTATTACCGTACTGGTATCTGCCATATGTAAGATAAGTATTTTTATTTTCTGCGGCTATCTCGACAGCTTTCGAGATCAGCGCGTTGACAGGTCTCTTATCATGATATTTGGTCTTTGAAAGAATCTCCAGAAAACAGGCTAGTTCTCCGACGTAGACCATCTTCAGAATGGCGACCAATTTGTCGTTGAAGTAGGCCGCAAGGAACTCGCTTCGTTCTGGAAATGTCGCATACTCCCTTTTAACCGTTTCAAAGTCCTTCCCATAGTGCCTAAACCGTTTGCCTTGCCGAAAAGGAACATCGTTATTGATCTCTACGATACCATTGATAAGTTCATCATCTAGCCCAACCCTCTTCACGACGATCCCTTGCTTCTCAGCCCGTTTGACATCCTTCCTTCGGTCAGATGTCAGACGTCGCCACCAATCCTGATAGCTGGTTATTGGAATGGCGGCGACATTATCCCATTCGAATCGATAGCTATATCTC
>JAPLUS010000353.1 GCA_026397495.1 Candidatus Zixiibacteriota bacterium
CAATCCCCTTTCTGGAAAGTCCTAAATCTAAAAAATTGACGCGACCATCATATATGAATGGCGATGAAGAACTCTTGTTATATTTGACATTGGCATTAATAGTCAGTCCGCCCTTGATATTGTAGGGAGATATAAGATTTTCAATGCTATCCGGCAGAAAAGGGAAAATATTGACCAGGTCTATTTTATCTGAGGAAATTTCTGCATTTAGGTAGTTCTTTGTTTTCAGGTTTGGAATACCTGCTTTGATATTCAGCCCTATCCCGTTAATAACAACTCTTAGTTCAGGTATAACAGCAGTATTGGCATCCAGATCGACAATTATATGATACTCGGCCATTCCCCTTAAAGGCGGCATTTTAATATTCCCGGCGATGGTCTGCAGGGAATCCATACCAATCCTGCCGGAGGCATCATAAACCATCTTTCTGGGGGTATTCATTTGCGATTTGAGTGATAATCCGTAAATGGCCAGCTTAACACCCGAAGAATCGTCATTGTAATCCAGCCGACCATCCTCAATGGCAAGATCTTCGAATGATATAGGTACGGCGGCCATTTTTGATTCATTTGAAAGCATCTCGTTGGCAGGAATTGAAGCTACCCATTCCGGTGTTCCCAATTGATAATTGTTGAGCCCAGCCAATGACTTATGCAACGAGATATGCGGCTCTTTTAAAATTAATCGGTCTATCTGTAATTCCTTCCGAAGGAGCGGAAATAAGCGAACCTTGATATCAAGAGCTTTGGCGGTCAGGAAATCAGGAGCGGCAGAACCGGGCGGGTTGGCGATTTTGATTCCTTCCAGATATATTCCCAGTCCGCCCCACAGAGAAATAGAAATGTCATCAACGACAACTTTGCGATTCAGGGCTGATGATATCCTATCAATCGCCATTGTCTTAGCTTTTTCTTTTGGAAATAACAGGCATACTCCTATTATAGCCATAATTATAAGACAAACAGGAATACCCAATATCCAGAGGCCTATTTTCATTGGTCGTTTCATAAAGATTCCCTATGTTAAATGTCTGATTTACATTTAGATTGTTTAACCTTCAATTGATTCGCCCGGCTTCAGGATAATTACCTCAGTCGGGAAATCTTTTAACTTATTGACAAATTCAAATGGTTCGGCATCAATAACCGGCCAAGTTTGATAATGAATAGGAACCACTATTTTAGGGTGCAGTAGCTCGACAGCTATGACAGCGTCGTCAATACCCATCGTAAAATTATCGCCGATTGGCAGAAAGGCCAGATCGATCTGATTCCCGTCGCCAATCAGTTTCATATCATAAAATAATCCGGTGTCGCCTGAATGATACAGCGTCTTTCCCCCCATCATGACCAGAAAACCGCAGGGACTACCAGTATAAATCAATTCTTCCCCCGCCGCCGAGCCATGGTGGGCAATGGTCAACTTAATTCTTCCAAAGGGAAAATTAAAAGCACCCCCAATATGCATATTGTGAGTTTTAACGCCGTGTTTCGATATATATGTGGCCAATTCATTGGGCGCGATAACGATGGCTTTGCTTCGTTTGGCAATGGCAACCGTATCGCCAAGATGATCGCCATGACCATGCGTCACCAAAATATAGTCGACTTTCACCTCGTCGGCATTGATTATGGCCTGTGGGTTTCCAGTAAGAAAAGGATCAATGATGATATTATATTTGCCGTCGGTTGCCATCACGCAACTATGCCCATGGAAGGTCGCTCTTAGCATATATTATTCCTCCATTGTATTGATATCTTATAACAGAAAGTTATGGAAACAGACGACATGGTTCAACAGTTATTTTCAATAATGCCACCGCCAAGAAGAATTTCCTTATCATAGAAGACGGCTGATTGTCCGGGGGTAATGGCTCGCTGGGGAGTGTCAAAAATAATTTCAGCGGTCCCATCCTTCTGCGGACGGACTGTTGCCGATGCCGGCAAATGAAGATAGCGTATTTTCACCTCGGCATGAAATTCTTCGGAAGGACTGCTGAGCGCTCCCCAATTAATGCCGGTTACCAGCATTCTGTCAGAATAGAGATGCTTATCACTGTCAACCACTACTCTATTTGAGAATGGCTCCAAACGGCGGACATATAATGGCGTCGGGTGAGATAGGCCCAATCCCTTACGTTGGCCAATAGTATAAAAGGGGAGGCCACTATGTTTCCCCAAGACGGCCCCATGGCTATCCACAATATCCCCGGTCATAAAATATTCCCCTTCCCTCTCGCACCATTCCTTGAGAAAACGACGGTAATCATCATCAGCAACAAAGCATATTTCCCGCGATTCCTTCTTTTCAGCATTTTTCAAATTGAGGTCTTTGGCAATTTGACGGATTTCGGATTTTTGATATTGCCCCAGCGGCATCAAGGTTCTCGCCAGGGCCCTTTGACCCAATCCCCAAAGAACATAGGATTGATCGCGGGTACCGTCAGTCCCCTTTTTAATGATATATCGCAACCGATGATTATCATATTCCGTAATAGCATAATGTCCGGTGGCAATATAATCACATCCGATTTCCATGGCTTTATCAAGCAAGGCCGACCATTTCAAGTGCGTGTTACAAAGTATACAGGGATTGGGTGTTCGACCGAATCTGTATTCTGAAACGAAATTTTGTATGACTATTTCCTTAAATTGCCTTGAAAAATCCAAAACATAAAAGGGGATTGAATGCTGATTACAAATTATTTGCAGATCATTGATAGATTCAAGCTGACAACAGCGCCCATCATTGAGAGTATCACCGCCCACTTCAGCATAATTCCACAGTTTCATATGAACCGCAGTTGCTTCAAATCCCTTTTTCTTAAGCAGTAGCAGGGCGGTTGAAGAATCAACACCGCCGGATACCACCACTAAAACCTTTTTTGACATATCTTATAAAGAATGACGGGAGTATTGTCCCTTATTCAATCCCGCATAGGGAGAATATTATTTCTTGGCATAGAGCGGGGACATGGCCCGCAAACGTTCAATTATTTCAGGCAATACCGATATGGTGTATTCTAAATCCTCTTTGGTGGTAAAACGTCCCAGTGAGAAGCGGATTGAGCCCTGGGCCAATTCGGGAGGTATATTCATAGCCATTAGGACGTGAGATGATTCCAGAGAACCTGACGTACAGGCTGAACCGGAGGCTACCCCAATCCCGTTCATATCGAGCGACAGAATAATAGATTCCCCCTCTACAGCCTGAAAGGAGAGATTAACTGTTGAGGGGATTCGTTTGTCATTATCACGCGGACCGTTAAAATGGACATTGGAAATCTTTGATTGTATTTGCCCGATAAAGAAATCCGCCAAATTGGAGAGTCGGGTATGTTCCTCGGGTCGCATTTTTTCGGCCAGTTCCAAGGCCGCGGCAAAACCAACAATACCGGCAACATTTTCTGTTCCCGCCCGGCGACCCTTTTCATGATGACCCCCATGAAATAACGGGACTATTCTCTGCCCTTTCGCTATATAGAGGACACCCACTCCTTTAGGGCCATATATCTTATGGCCGGACATTGAGAGTAGATCAATCTTCAGCTTTTTTATATCTACTTCAATCTTTCCGGCTGATTGGACAGCATCGGTGTGGAACAAAGCACCCTTCTCATGCGTGATTTCCGATAGTTGAGTAATATTCTGTATCGTCCCGATTTCATTATTAGCGTGCATTATTGAAACGACGGAGGTATCGTCTGTGAGTTTGCTTTTTAATTCCGCAGCCGAAATTAATCCCTCACGGTCACAATTAAGATAGTCGGCCTTAAATCCATTTTTGGCCAAAAACTTGACGGATTCCAATACAGCATGATGTTCAATGGCTGAAGCTATTAAGTGATGGCGCTTATTCTGATGCTGATAAGCGACGCTTTTCAGGGCGATATTGTCGGATTCGGTTCCGCCGGAGGTAAAATATATTTCTGACGGTTCGGCCCCGATTAAGGCGGCCACTTTTTCCCTGGCCGTTTCAATTCCCGCCTTAGCCTCCCGTCCAAAACTATGAAGCGAACTGGCATTACCGAATTTTTCCTTCATAAAGGGAAGCCTTGCATTCAGGACCCGCTCATCAAGCGGGGTGGTACTGTTATTATCGAGATATACCTGTTTCAAATCTGTCACCTCAATATTTCAAATCTTTTATTCAAAGCCATCCCAAAATAGCCAGTTTTGCCCTTTTGTCAACTATGGTATTCCATCCATATCTATTTATAAATTACGATAGATAATCTAAAAAGCATAAAGAATTGTGAAGTGAAAATGATGGCCGGGTTCAATATGTTTGGTTCGAACCCGCCTGGCATAATCAAGCCTAAGCGGCCCGGCCGGCGAAATAAATTGCAGACCGGCGCCATAGGCTATGGCCAGATTGTCAACCTTAACGTCAGACCAATTATTGAAACCATTGCCCATGTCGGCAAATATCGATCCCCAAAATCTGCCGATTATCGGGAAACGGAATTCCTGATTGGAGATTAGTAATACCTTTGCTCCCTGTGCAGTGCCATCGGATGATACTGGGCCCAGGGCATTTTCCGCAAAGCCGCGAATGCTGTTGGCTCCACCAACGTAGAATCTTACATCAATAGGCACCTCCCTTGAAATGCCATATTCTTTTACATAGCCGGCCTTCAGGCGTGTTGCAGAAATCCAACCCGGCCACAATCTCTGATACCGAGACCAACTCACCTCAGAAAGTATAAATGATTCATCACCCTTTAAAAACCCACCGGTAGATTCAAAACGGATGCCGCTCAAAGACCCTGCCGTCGGAATAAAGGGATGGTCCCGCGTGTCCTTATTAATAGTGCAATATATTTTTCGCCGGAGAGATATCCCTTTATCCTGACGCAACTTAATTTGGTCAGCATAGCTTAGTCCATAGATATTAATTGACCGGTATTCCAAACCGGTGCTAATTATCACTTTGTCATCTATTTCTCGATTGGTTTCAAGCGCCACTGACCAGGTTTGTATTCGATAGGGCTGAATGGCGGATCTAACCCCCGGTTCCACTTGAGTTGTCATAGTCATTGGCATCCGCAATCCCAAAAACCACGGTTCAGTGAATCTCAGGCGGTAGCTATGGCTAATCACCCGCCATTCCGTAAAGACGACAAACGAGGAACTGACAGAAAACTCAATACGACGTGAGCGAAATATATTTCTTTTACCCCAGGCCGCCGAAAAATCCCAAATTAAATCCTTATACGGGTTCTGGCCGGCGCCTGTTTTGATTGATAGATATTCCGTTCTCTTTTCTTTCAGATTAAGAATAAAGTCAGGGTGCAATCTATCAAATTTAACCGTTGAATCCTTATTAGCGCCATATAATTGAAGAGTAAGATAATTTCCAGTATTCAACAAACGTTTTTGTGATTCAATAATAGAACTCCGTTTATAAATATCCCCTCTTTTGAATGTCATTTCCCTTACTATAAGAGTGGTGTCAAATCGGCTGGCACCTAAGATACGAAGTCCTCCAAAATGAACCAAGGAGTCCGAGCGGATAATAAATTTTACTATTACCTCCTCCCCTTGACCAGCAGAATCAATAAGATAATCTGCGGAGGAATATGGATAACCGCCATTGGCCAAAACTGATTTGCAATCAAAAGTGGCTTGTTTCAGCTTGAAGAAATCAACCGGTTCATATGGTTTAAATTGCGATATTATGCCATTTAATTCACCCTTAAATTTCAGGTCAAAATCCCCCGTCAATTCCACCTTATCGTAAAAGAAACGACGTCCCTCTTTTATCATCATCTTTATCAAAGCATTGGAGTCCGGAGGCATCGCTTCAAAAGTTTCTTTAATCTGAATACCAAGAAACCCGGAAGAAAGATAGAGATATTTTACTTCCGACGTATCTCGCATTATGGTTTCTCGTTGTACCTTACGGCGACGGTCGGATTTGATAGCCCGGAAGATATTGTCCTTTCTGGAAAACATTACCCCCTTAATCTTGCCGTCAGAAAAAAATCTATTTCCCTCAATTTGAATGGAAGAAATAAGCGGTTTTTTCCGTAGCCATCTATTCAGGGTTATATCCTGAGAATATTGCCCATGAACAGCGGAATAGCCGAATAATATACCCAGAAAAAGAGAGAGGAATCTAAGACTGTATTTCACTTCAGTATTCCCAGTAGAAATTTAGCAAAAGATGATATAGGTTTTCCTCATCGTGCCGACCCTCGACCAGCAAAAATCTTTTGAGGCGATACTCAAAACCAACCTCCCTGCCGGAGACCCCGGATATTGCCGAACGTCCGTAAATATAAAGATTGGGATGGGTATAAAATCCCAATGTCAAAGTAGTCCCGAGAGGGTCAAGTTTATTGCCATAAACCGGATCAATTTCAAAGGTTTCAACACCAAGGGTACGGGCTCCTATCTGAGTAACCTGGGTACTTAAATAACCGGATACACCGCTTTTAAGACGGCCACCGACGCGGTCGGATGTCCATCCGGAACTGTTGGAGCCTTCCTGATAATAATTGCTAAAGAGCAAAGGAACAATGTCTTCAGTAGTAAATTGATGAGAACCTTCGCCTCCCTCAGCGGCATTGATAATCGGTTCTTCCAGTGTTCCCGTAATATGTACCCGCAAATCATAAGTGGGTACCCCCGTTGCTTGCGGTTCCGTGGGCACCGCTCCCTGAATTTTAGTAGTGGCGTAGATATCCAGGCGGGGGTTGGGAGATTCAATATCTTCATAGTTGATGGTTGCACCCGGCTCAATTCTAAATATTCGATCAGCGAGGTAACCTTTACCCCGCAATATTTCCATGGAACCAATATAGCGGTACAGTCCTTTTTCCCGAATGAAATTTATGGCTCCGGCAAGTTCGGCATCAATATCATCATTCTTTATCCATAGGTTAGAGCCGACTTCGACGTTAAGATTTAAATCCCACGTCTTATCTCCTTCAAGGGAGGTTAAAATAATCCAACCATCGCTCTCCTTGGCAAAATTTTCCCGATATGATGCTGAAATAATTTTGACATCTCCGTAGACAGTGGGAGGGGTGATGCCATGGATTTTAAGATCGGCGTCAACCAAGGCGGAAACATCACCCAACTCATAAAGGGCCTGGAAATCTTTAACTTTTATTTTGACATTATAGTCAAGTTGCTCAATGGAATTAATTACTATTTCTCCCTCACCCGTCAGCAGGCCACGGGATTTTTTGCCTTCTTTACAGATGGCCGACACTTTCTCAATATAGATCGTATAATCCGACATTCTCATATCAAGATTCAAATTCTCTAAGGGCAGGGTTAAATCATATAATTTAAGCGTGCCATTATTGATATTGATATGGCCGTCAATTTTCGGTTTCAGGGGGGTGCCGGTCAGCTTAAAATTGGCCATAAATATCCATTTTAGGCTTAAAAAACGATTCTTCGTTGGCAGAAAGGAAAGGTTAATGGGGAAAATCCCTTTAGCCGTATAATAACCGGTATGACTATTAATAGTGATTGAATCTATCTGCACGGTCGTGTCAGCATAAATAAAATCTGCCAGAAGATCGCCCAATACCAAATAATTATATTTCAGCGAGTCAATTTGGCCTTTGAAATCTATTAAAGGGGATGCGAATGAGCCTGAAAGGTGTGAATGAGCTGACATTACTCCTTCCAATTTCATAGTATCCAAGACAAGTTTAACCAAGGGGGTAATGCCCAATTTCTCGATACCTATTTCAAGGTTCATTGTCTCGTCATAATTGATGCGGCCGTTTCCTTCAATAAATCCCTTTGGACGAAAAAGACGACATTGCTTTACATCATAGCCGATAGAATCAATATCAATCTCTATCGGGCTATCATTTCTTCCGGATAGACCTAAGATATTAAGAGCCATACTATCAATGGTAAGTTTCTGTGGATAGGAAGTATAAGCCAGTTGACCGATTCCGGTTATGGAGGCATTTTTGCTACGCAGATCGGCGTTTTTTATGATAACCATTTGCGAATCAACATCCATTCCAAGTCGAATAGAATCGAATGGCACATTATAGGCGCTACCCTGATATAGATTCATATTGACCCCGCCCGTGCGATTGTAGAGAAAATGCTTCATCCGAAAATCTATATCTGCTTTTGAGGAAAATACCTGATATAACCAGAGTGAGTCGGAATTCAATCGTCCCGTGAGGTCGGGGTTACTCAATTTTCCTGTGATTTGAAAATCAAGGTCAGCCCTCCCTCCAAGTTTATCAATAAAAATCTGGCCATTGAAAGCTGATAAATCGTCAAACCGGGTACTGCCGGAGAGCTCAATACCGCCCGCATATTGTAGCTTGCCTGAGATAACAAATAGGTTATCATGATATTTTATCGCAAATTGGTCATGAAATATCAAGCTATCCGTAGTTACTGTTATCATTCCCATTGCCTTATAGGCGTGATATTGATCGAACCATGATTCGTCTAAGTCCGTAATAATATCTAAAGCAAGGTTCTCTCCTATGAAACCCTCCCCGGTCAAATTAAGTTTGCCATTTAAGTTTGATTGGTAAGTATTGGGCACCAGATTATTTAGATTGAAATTATTTATGGAGCCGATAAGGTGGTACCGTTCGGGATAAACGGAAAAATCAATATCTGCTTTTCCCATTATATTACAACCACTTAAGATAATCCCATGAAGAGTATCGAGCATCAGTCTGTTTTCCGTAAATTTGAAGTGCGTCGTGAGGGAATCAAAAACCTTATCCATGAAGATACCGGAAACGACTAAATTGCCCGAGATGGCGCTGTTCCTATATTCAAGGCCGCCCTTAGCAGATATATTACCGGTGAGAGCGGCACCCAAAAAAGAAGAAGCTTCCGTAAAATTAAACCTTTGGGCATCGATGGCGGCCATCCATCTCAATCTTTTCTCAAAAAGAACCTGGCCGCTCGCCCTTATATCCGTTGAGTCGGTATGCACTTCCAGGTCCTGAAACATCAGATTATTACCTGTCAAGGTAATTTTCCCGCGAGCAGCATTAATATTGAATCTTCGATCGGACGATTTATAGCTTAGGGTATCAATATAAGTGGAATAGGTCTGGGAGCGACTCTCAACCGAGGCCTTAAAAAATATCTTGCTAAAAATA
>JAPLUS010000428.1 GCA_026397495.1 Candidatus Zixiibacteriota bacterium
CGGATATGGTTTTGAAACCATCATTGAAGATATCACGGCCGGTTTGGAAGGAATGGGCTGTTACCATAGACGAAATGATGCCATCAAGCAGGTTTTCCCGGAATTTAATTCCGCCTATAAATCCAAGATTACCATGCCGACTCGGATTTTGGAAAAAGAAACCTATAATTATTTCACTCTTACCGTAGAGAATGAAAGTGGCATGACCAAATCCAAAAGAATGCCTCTTTTAAGCTATTTGCAGGTCGTCGCGTCCTCAAATCTGAAACAGCGTCTCCGGATGACCACTCTCTATTATCATGCTGAGAAAAGGAATTGGGCGGTAGTCGGCACCGGCAACAAAGATGAACATTGTCAGGGGTTCTTTGTCAAATATGGTGATGGCGGGGCTGATCTCAAGCCGATTGCTCATCTCTTTAAAATTCAGGTGTATCAATTGGCTGAATTGTTGAAGGTGCCGGAAGAAATCATCAAAAGAATACCAACCACCGATACTTACAGCGCTGAAGTTACGCAGGAGGAATTTTTCTTTGGTTTGGATTTCTATCTGATGGATATGCTCTGGTATGCAATGGAGCATAAAGTTCCGGTCGAGGAAGCCGCCGAGGTGCTGGGCTTATCGGTCGAACAGGTGCAGAGAGGATATGCCAATATCGAACGTAAAATTAGGGCGACCGAGTATCTAAGAATGAATCCGCTGGAAATCATTTCATAAATGATTTGTCTTACCTAAGGAAAACATAAGGATGTCTATAATCAGAGGAAAATATGGCTGTTATTGATCAGAATATGATTCGTACAAAAGTGAAAAATTTTATCGTCGAAACATTTCTTATCGGCGATAGTAAAGGGACATTGAAAGACTCCGACTCATTTATGCAAAATGGAATAGTTGATTCTACCGGAGTATTGGAATTGACATCTTTTATTGAATCCGAATATAGTATTACCGTAGAAGATAATGAAATGGTGCCGGACAACCTTGATTCAATTGATAATCTGACGGCCTTCATCACCAAAAAAATGGGATGAGGTATCCCACACCTTCCATGGAAATCTGATTGAATTATTATTTTTTCAGGACAAAATATGAGGCTCTTTGATATCCTCGGGAAAAGCGCCATGGTCTGTCCCGACCATAAGGCCGTTATCCACCTGGACAGAAGAATTAACTATCGCGATCTATATGAGGCGTCCCTGAAAGTGGCGGATTTTCTGAATGATCTTAATCTGACCAAAGGGGCGCGCATCGGTATTCTTTATGAAAATAGTATTGAATATTTGATTACCTATTTTGGTGTCTTTGGCGCCGGATTGGTCGCGGTGCCTATTGATACCTCCCTTAAGCCGGAGAAAATGGCGGATATCCTCTCCGACTGTCAAGCCGAGGTTTTAATCTGTCAATCCAGATATGAACAATATTTGAATAAAATTTTAAGCATTAATTCTTCGGTTAAGTGTGTAATCACGGATAGAAAGCCGGAGAAATGCTCTGCCACCATTAGAATGGAAGCCATGTCTGATATTTTGGAAAAGAGTTCAATCATAATTCCTCCGAACGATTATGGGAATCTAATGGACGAAACGCCATCTCTCCAATATGATCTCAAGAAAGAAGCAGCCGAAGCGCCGCATGAATTGGCGGCTATATTTTATACCTCCGGCAGTACCGGTAGCTCCAAGGGGGTAATGCTCTCGCATCGTAATCTGATTTCCAATACGATTGCCACTACTGAATATCTGAAACTGAGTTCTGCCGATAGCGTTATTGTTATTCTGCCATTTTATTATATCTATGGGAATTCCCTTCTTTTGACTCATATTTTGGCAGGGGGGACTCTGGTAATAGACGATAGGTTTATGTATCCCGAACTGATTTTGGATACAATGGAAAAAGAACGGGTAACCGGTTTTTCGGGAGTTCCCTCGAATTTTATGATACTTCTGAATAATTCGACCCTGACCTCGAGGAAACTCGATCAGCTGCATTATTTTACCCAGGCGGGAGGAGCTATGGCTCCGGAGGTGATTAAGAGGTTAATGAATTCTTTTCCGCATAAGGATATATATATCATGTATGGCCAAACGGAAGCTTCGCCGCGTGTTTCTTACCTTCCCCCGGAAAGGCTAAAAGATAAAATCGGATCAATCGGTATTCCCGTTCCGGGCGTCAACATCAGAATCGTCAATGATGATAACGACGAAATGCCCCTTGGTGAAGTCGGTGAAATCGCTGTGGCGGGTGATAATGTGATGCTTGGTTACTGGAATCAGCCTGATGAAGAGAAGCTGGTTTTGCGGGATGGTTGGCTTCTAACCGGTGATTTGGCTCGTAAGGATTTCGAAGGATATTATTATGTGGTGGGACGTAAGAAAGAAATCATCAAGGTGGGGGGCAATCGGGTCAGTGCCAAAGAAGTGGAAGAGTGTATTCTGGAAAACGAAAAAGTGGCCGAGGCGACAGTTTTTGGTGTCAAAGATGATATACTTGGTGAAGCTATCAAGGCCGTCGTGGTTCCAAAGGATGGCATCACTGTCGACCGGAATGAGATTCGCAGTTTCTGCAAAGCCAAATTGTCCGATTATAAAGTCCCCAAGCATGTGGAATTTGCAAGTTCTTTGCCCAAATATAAATCCGGCAAGGTGAATAAACTCGAACTGATGAATAGAGATGTTTGAATTATGGTCGGCCGTGAAAGGGGAATAAGATGAAATTTGACAGAAATATATTGAGAATTAATGTAGAATATGAAATTGGGATTATTAAGGCCTTCCTCCTTTCCGCAATGAAAGCGACTCCAAAGCGGGACGGTTTCATTGTTGGAATAAGTGGTGGCATAGACTCGGCGGTGGTTGCCTCCCTGGCGGTTGCCGCGGCCGGCAAGGATAATGTGATGGGGCTGATCTTGCCCGAAAAAGAATCTAATCCCATCTCCGCTGAGTATGCCAAAAAACTGGCCGATAATCTAGGCATCCAATACAAGACCATTGATATAACCGATACCGTTGATAGCTTTGATGCCTATAAAAACCGCGATAAGACCATAAAGGAAATATTCCCGGAATATGGAGAAGATTACAAATTTAATATTTTCTTGCCGCAAAATATTCTGGAAGTTGATCGCTACAATTACTACACTTTGAGAATTGACAATGGGCATGGAGACAAAAAAGAAAAACGTCTGTCAAAGAAACAGCTTCTGGCAATCACATCTGCCGCCAATGTAAAGATAAGGTCAAGAATGATGGCCCTTTATTATTGGGGCGAGCAATATAACTATCTGATTGCCGGAACGACCAATAAGACGGAATTTATTCTTGGCGACTTCTGCAAATATGGCGACGGCGGCACTGATATAGAAGGTATTGCCCATCTATATAAGCTGCAAATTTATCAGCTGGGACTTTCCCTCGGTGTGCCCAAAGAGATAATAGACCGGACTCCTTCTCCTGATACATTTAGTCTGCCGGTTTCCGATAGGGACTTTTATTTCTGTCTTCCTTTCGAGATTCTCGATCCCCTTCTCTATGCCTGGGAATATAAAATTGATATCGAAGAAGTGGCCCAAGAGCTAAATTTGGCGAAACCGCAGATAGAAAGAATCTACCGAGATTTCCTGTCCAAAAATATCTCAACCGAGCATATTCGTTGTCTGCCTAAATCAATTGAAAGGGATTGGAGCAAGTTCCAGCGATAGCAGCGGCGCGATATGTGGCCTCGGGAATCCTTCCCGATGCATTTGCGGCAGTTGTAGGTCGGCGTTCCGAATTCCGACGATAGTCGGAATGAGAAACCC
>JAPLUS010000039.1 GCA_026397495.1 Candidatus Zixiibacteriota bacterium
AACTCCGGAGGAGATAAAAAAACCGGCCATACCGGAAAGTGTGAGCCGGGAAGCGGTTAAGGGGATAGAAGTAAAAGCCTCGGAACCCAAAAAAGATCAATTCTTCGATACGGAAATTCCCAAATTTAAATTTTATGAGGATGAAAATAAAACTGAGGGAGTTTCCGCCGAGCCAAAGAGGCCGGATCCGAAGCCGCCAACCACAGAGGATAAGATAAAATCCTCCGGCTTGCCCAAAGAGACCGTTACTCCCGAGGAAGAAAATGACGAGTGGGGCCGCGGGCGTAAGAAGCACTTCGGCAAATAGTTGCTTCCGGCTTGATACGATTGCAGAACCTTTGGGAGGTTACAGCGTTTAATATATAGACATGCCCCCCCTCTCTCAAGGGGTTGGCATATTTTGATACTGCAAGTGAGGTGTTGAGAATATGAATAGTCTAAAGATCGTTTTTCTTCTGCTCCTTTTGACCCTGGTCTTTGTAATGGTTGGATATGTTCTGGGCGGGAGAAACGGTATGATGATTGCTTTTGCGCTGGCGCTAATTATGAATTTTATCTCTTATTGGTTTTCCGACAAAATTGTTTTAAAAATGTATCGGGCACAGGAAATCAATGAAGCCACCAATCGGCGGTTGTACCGGGTGGTCAGTATGGCATCGCAGAAAGCAATGTTGCCGGTAATGCCGAAGGTTTATATCATTCCCTCCAAAGCTCCTAATGCCTTCGCTACCGGACGAAATGAAAGTCACGCCACCGTGGCCGCCACGGAAGGGCTGCTGGAAATATTGAACGATACCGAATTGGAGGGGGTCATTGGCCATGAGTTAGCGCATATCCTCAATAAAGATATGTTGATAGGTACCATTGCGGCCACTCTGGCTGGGGCTATCGGCATGCTGGCTTCAATGGCTCGCTGGTCTATGATATTCGGCGGTTCCTCGCGGGATAATAATCGCGGCGAAAATCCGATTGCACTTATTGTCATGATGATTGTTGCTCCCCTTGCGGCGCTTCTCATACAGATGGCTATTTCCAGAAATAGAGAATACAAAGCTGATGCGGAGGGGGGCAGAATGACCGGGCAATACCTGGCTCTGGCCTCGGCGCTGAATAAATTGCACACGGCGCCTTCTCGCCTCAAGCTCGACCAGAAGCCGGCAACGGCTCATCTTTTCATCGCTAATCCATTATCCGGAAAAGGATTTGCCTCACTTTTCTCAACTCACCCTCCCGTGGAAGAGCGAATTAAAAGATTGCAGACTCTGGCCATGGGTGGCGCCTTTAGCTAAAGCCGGCACTTATGCCCTTTAAAAAAGGATGAGCGATATATATCTTGAAATCCTGGCAATTCTTCTGTTGATAGCCGCCAACGGCTTTTTTGCATTATCCGAATTTTCCATTATCGCCAGCCGTCGAAGCCGACTGATGCGGATGGCCAAACAAGGCAACCGCGGTGCCGCCCGAGCTGAAAAAATACACTCACGGCCCGAGGCCTTTCTGGCCACCATCCAGATTGGCATTACTTTATTTGGAACTCTAGCCGGCGTCTTTGGCGGTATGACTCTCGTCAAATATCTCACCCCCATAATCGCTCAGACGTCAATCAAATCAATCTCGGGGATTGCCCAGTCTATCTCATTTTTTATCGTGGTGTTGGCCATCTCCTTTCTTTCGGCGATACTGGGAGAACTGGTCCCGAAGTATATCGCCCTCGCCCGACCCGAAAGAATAGCCATCATCGTTTCCCGACCGATATCCTGGTTTATTGATAGTACCTCCATCATCGTAAGAATACTCTCCGGGACATCCAAAGGGATCATCCGCTTTCTTGGATTAAAACCAATCTCCGAAAGAAGCGTCATTACTGAGGATGAAATAAATCTAATGATAGCCGAAGGATTGGAAAAGGGGATTTTTAATATCACTGAAAAAGAAATGATTACCTCCGTTTTTGATTTTTCGGATACGACCGCCCGTCAGGCGATGACCCCCAGAACCGAAATGGTTGGGGTTAATATAGATGAGCCGGCTGATAAGATTCTCCGGATTATTACTGAAAACGGTTTCTCCAGCTATCCGGTTTATCGTGAAACATTGGATAACATTGTCGGCATAATTTACACCAAAGATATTATCAGGGTGATACAGCATTCCCCTCTGATAATTATTAATGATATTATCCGCGAACCTCTTTTCATACCCGACTCAATGAAACTCAATACTCTGCTGACGGCCTTCAAGCAGAAAAAAGTCC
>JAPLUS010000467.1 GCA_026397495.1 Candidatus Zixiibacteriota bacterium
TGGCTCAGGCGATAAATCATTTTTCAAAAGAGATTTATATGCTTTTGCGAGCACATTAACTATTAATGGTTGGGTGGGACGGGATTTTAGGGGTTCCACTGGAACAGCGATACTAAAAACGAATATTGGCCGCGATGCAGAATTATATGATGTTTCTCAATTAAATCTGCTGAACGGCACTAATATTGGAGGGAATTTAACTTATCGTTCAGAAAATTTGGCTCAACTGGGTGATAATGTTAATTATGGCGACATTGAGAGGAAAGAACCAATCACTGCAACTAAGGAGCAGCAAAAAGAAGCCAAAGAAAATAGCATTGCTGCTTGGCTTCTAAGCGCGGTTTATGGCTTGTTTGCTTTCGTTTCAGTTGCGTTGCTCCTGGTTATCCTTTTCCCCAATAAAATTAAGGTTGTTTCAGAATCAATTGCCCAAAAATTCGGCATGAATATGCTGACTGGTCTTATCGTCTTGATTGTTGTTCCTGTTATCGCTTTGATTCTTTTCTGCACCTTGATTGGCATTCCTGTCGCCCTAATATTGCTTATTACATACGGCATCTTACTTTATATCGGCAAGCTTTTTGTTGGTGTTATTGCCGGCCGGTATATTATTGATAAGTTCCGCCCCAAGTGGAGTGAGCGGACACGTTTAATTATCGGAACATTAAAAGGAGCAGGAATAATCTATATTTTGACTCTTATTCCCATATTTGGTGGGATTATTGGTTTTTTGGCTACCTTGCTTGCACTTGGCGCCATCTGGACGGAAAGGACACGACTTCTTGATTTCGTCGGCCCAGAAGTTAAAGCAAAGAAGTGAAACTCTAAAAAAAGGTGTTACCCCACTTCGCTCTTACTGAAAAAGGGACTTCGTCCTCTACTTTCAGTGCGAGCTTCGTTAGGGGTTAATCTCTTTGTGCCGTGCACAAAATAGATTAAAAAAACGGTTGGGCAGACAAAGCTCAGGTACAGGTAGGAACCTGTGCTCAAACAATGTCTGCCACAACCGTTCAGGTCGTGCCTTCCTCCTCGGCTTGCGCCGGCTTGTCGCCCGGATGGACCTGACTGTGCATACGGATGCGCGCCTCGGTCAGTCGGTCGAGTAGGTTGGGTTGGGCGTCGCGTTGGGCACCTCCGGAGCAGGTCTGAGGAGGGAGAGGGACTGCCGGTCCGCCGATGCTACGGTCAGGGCCAAGGTAGGGTACCTTCCTTCCATCCAGAGCCTCAAGCACTCTCTTCTGTTGCTCTGGGTCGGGTTTCTGGACTTTCCTTCTCCCTCTCTTGCCCTTAGACGACAAGTCTGGCAGTGGCAACGGTGCCACCTCCTTTGACGACCATGGATTGGGGTACGTCTGGCGGTAGTCCGTGGAGCGAGGAGCTCTCCTTCGGCTCCGGATTACCGAGCTTGTCGACTGAGCGGAACATCGGCAGAAGGAAGAAGTAACCGAGGATCAGGGCCACGATGATGGCGATGATAACGCCATGCCATATGCCGAAGGAAGACAGCCTGCCCTGGGGATTCGACACCGGCTTCTTCGGCTTCTTCTCTGGTTCTTCGTGTCTGGTGACCCTATACGGCATAGTTACCGCTCCCTCCATCTTCCGAAGTGTCATTCGTATTCATTTTACACAAAAATCAATTATTTTCAACCCTCTTGACACGGATGTTATAATAATTATACGGGGTATTTGTATAATGAATTGTATAGTTAGTCACAAGTTCATTGGAAATTAAAATAATTAGAAATTAGAAATTCGCAAACTATGGTTTATCAGACAGTCGATGAACAAGTCGAGGTGGCGGTTATCTATAAGCAAGGCGAAGTCAAGCCGGTCGCTTTTCGCTGGGGAAATAAAAAATATTTTATCGATAAAGTAAATCTTGTCCATACCAGATATGAAGGAGCAATCAAGTGCTATTTTTTCTCCGTCTCGACCAAAAATGGGGGAGAATACCAGCTTAAATATAATACCGATTCAATGAAGTGGACATTGGACCAACTATATCTCGAGTAAAATCAACCTAATTATTCTAATTAACCTAATTGACCTGTTAACCTAATTGACCTAAAAAAGTTCAAATCATAATTAGTGAAATGTCTAAAAATTATCCATTAGAATAATTAGAAATTAGAATAATTTTAATATGCGACAAAAGATAAGCTCCATCCTATTACGAAGAAATAATAAAGAGAAAAGAATCATTGCTCACATCGACATGAATTCTTATTTTGCCACGGTCGAGCAGCAGGCACGGCCCTCTTTGCGCGGCAAGCCAATTGGCGTTTCCGGCAAAAATGACAGCCGTTCGATTGTGGCTGCCGCTTCGGTGGAAGCTAAGAAACGGGGAGTCAAAACGGCGATGAGTATCCCCATGGCGCGTCGCATTTGCCCGGAAATTATCATTGTTCCCGGCGATATGGCCAGATACGAATATGTAACTAAGAAATTTATTAAAATCTTTATTAATTACACTCCAGAAGTCGAGATTTTTTCGGTAGACGAAGCTTTTCTTGAATTAAGCCATTCTTTGGGTCGTCATGCTGAATTTATTTCAGCATCCGACCGTCAAAACAAGAAGATCCTGAATCAAGTTCAGGATGACGGTTATCAAGGGGCGCGAAAAATCGCGATAGAAATCAAACAACGCATAAAACAAGAAATAGGAGAGTGGATTACTTGTTCCGTAGGTATTGGTCCTAATAAAATGATAGCTAAGCTAGCTTCAGACAAGCAAAAACCAGATGGTTTGGTGGTGGTTAAACCCCAAGAAGTCAAAAAATTTATGAAAACGGTAGAACTAACCGATATCTGCGGCATTGCCAGTCGCATCGAGCGGCGTCTAAATATGTTAAGCATTAGAACAACCAGAGATCTGGCTAATTTTAGCCAAAAAATTTTAATCTATGAGTTCGGCCTTTACGGCCATCTTTTAAAAATGTGGGGGAGAGGCGAGGACCCAAGCCCGATTATTCCTTATTATCTGGAAGAAAAACCGCGCTCCATCGGCCATTCCTATACTCTGCCCAAAGATACTTATGACCCACGCGAAATCAGGCGCTATCTTTATTTAATTGCCGACAAAGTCGGCCGGCGAACGCGAAAACAAAATTATGCCGGCCGCGTAATTAACCTTTATATCAGATTTTATGACTTTACCGGCCTCTATAAAGTCAAAACCATACAATATCCTGTGTCTGATTCTTATGAGATATACAAAATATGCCGTACAATCCTGGAATCAATTGAATACTTAAAAGCGGTGCGCATGATTGGTGTTTCGCTTTCGGGACTTATTAAAAAAGAAAATACCACCCGTTCTTTAATTCCCTTGCGCCAAAAGATTGAAAAATCACTTTTCGCACAAGACAAAATCAATAACCGCTATGGCGAAATGGTCATCACTCGAGCGGAATTTCTAAATTTTGACCTCAAAGAAAGAGTCGGCGGGTTTTTAAGTAAAGAGAATCTGGAAATAAAATAAAGTTGATTTTTTGTCTTTTTATAAATAAAAAATGGGGACGGCCCGTG
>JAPLUS010000101.1 GCA_026397495.1 Candidatus Zixiibacteriota bacterium
TACCCGGGCTTACCAGCTGTCAGTCTATCTTGATTCCTCAGTAACCGGGACCATATCGCTGCGGCTGGATAATGTATCGCTTAATGTCGCCTTACTCTTTATCATAAAAGAATATCGATTGGCTTGGGAACGAACTGGAACTGTGATCAAAATATCTAAACCCAAAGCGGCTCCGATTCCCCCTCCGCCATTGGATATTAAATATAATGGAAATAGTATATCCTTTAATCTTGATAATATCGAATTGCCGAGGTTTATTGAGACGGTAATAAGTCTTACCGGTAGGAATATCATAATAGACGAAGGCGCCAAGGGTCCTATAACGGGGCATCTTGTGAATACTGAATTTGAAAAGGGGATGAAAGCAATTCTGAACTCCAACGGATTTACATTCAGCAAAATTGAGGATATCATTCATATTGGCCATTTAGAAAAGGTCGGCGAACAGGGGAAAAAAATCAGCCGATATCTTATTTCCTGTCAAGGGGATTCTGTTACTATTGATGTTCGCAACGCTCCCATTTCAGATATATTAACGACTCTTTCGGATGAGTGCAAATTGAGTATAATTGCCTATGGCAACATTGAGGGAACGATAACGGCCAGTTACAAAAACCAGCCCTTATCGGACGTTCTTGGATTTATTCTAAGAGGTACGTCGTATAGTTTTAAGAAGGATGGTGATATCTATTTTGTAGGCGATAAAGCCTCCGAGAATCTTTTTACGTCTAAATTGATTAAATTTAAACATATCAGCAATACTTCTATCCAGGATCTAATACCGGCCACTTTGACCAAAATGGTTTCTGTCAAATGGATACCCGAGCAAAACGGGATTATTTTGACAGGGCCGTCAACGGCTATTCAGGATGTGGAATATTTCCTAAATGAAATTGACATACCTCCGGCTCAGGTTCTATTTGATGCTGTTGTTGTCGATTACAATATATCAAATTTTAAAGATTTCAATTTAACTGCGGATAATACCGGCCTTAAGACAAAACTGCCCGATAAGCTATATTTCCCAAGCATTGATTATAGCAGTACCGGAGACAATTTAAATGTTCATTTAGACAATATTACCGACTATTTGAAGATTACCAATATAGGGCATTTGTCGAGTGATTTTTACATGCGCTTACGCATTATGGAAGAGAAGGGTATTGTCAATATTCGATCTCGTCCTCAGATTGCCGCTCTCAATGGCCATCCAGCATCAATCAAAATAGGAACCTCTCAATATTATCTTTTGCAGAGCAAAACAATTTACCCCTCGGATCAGACGAGTGTTTCTACTCAAACATCTGAGCGATTTGAAGTAATTGAAGCGAATATGAGCCTGGATGTGACTCCCTGGGTTACCCAGTCCGGTGAAATAATTGTGGATATCAAGCCGGAATTCAATACTCCGGCGACAGCCCTCAATCCAGATGTACCACCCACAATTAATCGCAGGGTTCTGAAATCGACAGTGAGATTGCGGGATGGTGAGACTATCATATTGGGGGGGATGATTCAGAATAATGAAAATGTTACTATTAAGAAGTTCCCGATTCTTGGTGATATACCCATTCTTGGAAAACTGTTCCAAAATCGCACCAGCACCAAAACCAACTCAGAGCTGATGGTTTATCTTACGCCCCACGTTTATTATGGCTCAGAGGGCAGTGTGGATATTAAGAAAGTTCTGAAACAAAGCAAATAATAATTATCATCAGACATGTCAAAAATTAATCTAAAGCGGTCAATTATAGAAACTTGGTATCGGCTAAGTGAATATTTTAGATTATATCCAAGATCCTATTATATACTCCTAAATGATTCTGGTGTATTATTTTTCTCGCTAAGAAATAAACGATATGTATTAATGGTCCAATTCCTCACCCCTAAAGCCAAGAATCTATCAGATACTTTAGATAACTTTATTGCCGAACTCGGCAATTGCCCTCAGTATTTTGGGCAACCGATCACAGTTTTGGTTGGGGGGAGTCTTTGTTTCTATCGGGCGGAACCTTTGCACAAAGGAACCCCATCTGATATTTCCAAATTATTCGACTGGATAGATTTCGACAATACTCTTCTGAAGGTCCGCCACCTCAAACGCCCTGATGGAAAGCGAATAATCTATTATGCCGGCATAGCCAAGTCATTATTTAATGACGTCCGGAAGATATTTGAACAGAAAGGAATTCCTATCGAGGATTTTATTCCTGCCAGCTTACTAATATTGGAAAATTGGATAGCAAAGGAAATAAATAAGCCGATTGTTGTCAAATTTCCCGGGCAGGCGATTTGGTTAGCCGGCAATGAAAAGATTGTTTTATTGGAGAAATCATTTGATAACAAATATATGGGAGATCTCGGCGGGATTTTATCTCCGGGTGAATCTGATTGCCTGCAACATTCAATGCCAATTGCACCAGAATATTATTCCTTTTATGACCAAGATGTAAATTCTAAAGGTAATTCTGCAAAACCTCTATTTAAGCTATTTAGCCGGGCCATATTTCGACTGAACCGAAGAAAAGGATTTTTCGATAGCTCTAAAGGAAAGTTTGCCGAGATATTAACGCCTATTATTTCCACTCTCCGCATTGCCGTCTTAACAATAACCGGGTTATCAATAATTTTTTCTATCTTGGCTTTGCCAATTCATTTATTCCGAAATAGCTATGACCACATTATGAATAGTTATCAGAAGGAAGCTTATCAAAAATCCGAGCTACAAGTAGAGATATCAGCCTTGGAATCAAAGTTGCAGGAGAATAGTTATAAGTCGAAGATATTATATGCCGGAGCCTTATCCGCCTTTTGTCAGGAGCGCCCATCTGGCCTGTACTTGAAAGAAATGGGTGTTTTGCATGACCAGCAAAATAATTGTTATCTTCAAACCGATGGTTTTACCAATAAAGAAAATCTCATTTTCGATTATATAAAACAAATATCCAAATATACTGGAAATTTGCCCTTGGAAGTCACTCAATTGAAGAAAGTTACCATTCAGAATATGACACTTGGCCAACCGGAGAAACACCTATATGCCTTTAAAATAAAATTGTCCTTAGGTATGATAGATGAATAGATATTACTACATGATCTGGATGGTAATATTTTCTACTATTCTTATTATAGCGGGGTTTGTCATTTTAAATATGGCCTATTCGGATATGGCCTTATCCCTGTCAATTATTCGTCAATGCGGCGGAATAGAATCTAATCAGGGATTATTGAAGCAGGAAATTGGCATATTAAATGATCGTCAAAAAGCACTTCAAGGACAATTAAATAAACTTAGCCAAATGGAGCAGCCGAATCTTGAGTCTTTTTCGAAAATTGCCAATCAGTTTAATTTGCGATTGACCGGTCTCAATCTCAAGGGAAAGTCGGCTAAGGAGGCTAAAGAAAATAAGGGTTACTTCCTTACCTATTCTGGAGATTTTGCGAATGCTTTGAAGGCTCTGAATTATGTCGAGAATAATCTTCTGGTTATAATTGATGCTATGAGTTTAACTCCGGATGAAAAGAACGGCAATATTACTAATCTTAATCTGCAGGTCTCTATTCCCAAATAAAATCATGAAGTCCGAAAAGATAAAAAGATTCCTTTTACTGGTGCTGGTGATTATTGCCCTTATAATATGGTTGCGTAACTTTAATACTTTTAAGGGGAAGGAGGGGTTTTTCCAACTGCGAACTGCTTCAGAAACTGCAAAAACTGCTGTCAGTCATAAAATTGAGAGCGTTGCATATATTCAGCCCCGGTTCAATCCTTTTGTCTGCTATGAACCATCAAACTCCAGTGATATCAGCAAGATTAGGCTCCAGAAACCTATTAAACAAGAACCACCCAAAATATCCGGAAACTATACGATCGATGGTATTGTTTTGGAGGCGGAACATGCTCAGGCTATATTAAGGCAATTATCGGGGGAAATTGTACTGGTTTCAATTGACAGCACTCTTGCTGGATGGAAAGTGGAAAAGATCGACCGCAATAAAATAGTCTTTTCCTGGGGGAAATTTCGTGACACCTTAAAAATATTAGCCAAGTGACGAAATTTGAGAAGAATCCTTGTAAATAATCGGGGATCGGCATTGGCCGGGGTATTAGCTGTCCTTTTTATTCTTTTGACAATCTTCTTTGCCGTTTTTACTTTCGCCATTAGCCGAACTGCAATTCTGCAAAAGAATATAAATCGGACTAGAGCAGCATATTTGGCCAAGGCCGGCATAAATCAATTCCTATATATCATCAATCGCGACACTCCAGACTGGAAAGAGATTGGTAATTATGAATTGACCAAGGAAATATCAGCCCATGAAAAGTACTCTATTCAGGTATCTTTACTTGGCGGGTATATTCTGATTAACTCTACGGGAATTGCCGATGGGAAGAAACTGACTCAAAAAGCCCTAATTGGCCTTATGCCGTGGAAAGAACTAAATGCCGCCATAATAAACGGTGAGATGAATTTCCCGGTGGTGGTTACCGGGCAGACAGAAATCATCGGTGATGCCATTGTTGGCCCTCAATCAGTTATTGCCGGCTCCATGGAAGGAGAAGCTTATCAAGGGAAGGAATTGATAAAGGGGAATATATTTCCTCGGTCAAAAGAAATATTGCCGGTCATAAACAAGCAGATAATTGAATCTTATCTAAATGGGCTTACGAATAAACGGCAAAACCCGACAAGGTTCATTCCCGGCTCACTTGTCTTATCCGAAATTAAGATTGACAGGAATCAAGATGAACTGATTCTGTCAGTAGAAGATAATATAGAAATTAAATCAATACGACTTAAGGCAAGACTCAAACATATCACAATTTTGGCCGGTGGGAATATAATAATTAATGGGTCAAGCGATATTGATGGACTCATTGAGTTAGTTGCCGGAAACTCCATCATAATTGCTGACAATTCCTCTCTATGTGGAACTATAGTTATAGCTGAAGATAGCATTGTCTTTCAGGACCAGTCATTATTTATGGGACAAGCGATAAGCGGATCAATCATTAAAGTACGGAATAATGCCAAAATATTGTATCCTTCCTTACTATATACAAAGGCCAGGGAATCGGATACTGCCGGGGGTATTGAATTTTCCACAAAATCGAAATCATCAACTATTGCTATAGCCGAAGGAAGTGGTCAGAAGGAAAGTGCGTCTTCCAATATGATTAAGATTGATACTAATGTTGTTGTCGATGGAATTATCTTCAGCGAACAATATACTGAGTTAATGGGAACGCTTTATGGAACCTCCATTACTAAAAGCTATTGGCACTACAAACCGCCGACAACATATATAAACTGGCTTAAAAACGTCACCATTGACCATAACAAACTCGATTTTCTCCCGATACTGCCAATAATGCTACCGGCTCGGAATGGATATGCTATTTTCAATGTTTATGAGGACAACTTATGATTTCAAATAAATTGTGGCGAAATGAAAAGGGATTTTCCTTAATGGAAGTGCTCATTGCATCGACTGTATTTATGATTGGCTTCACCATTATGGTATTTCTATTAAGCCAGATTACCGGGAAATATTCCTCGAAGGAGAAAATAATTGCCTATCAATTGGCTGTAAGCAAGATGGAAGAAACTCTGGCAAGTGGGGATTATATTTCTGGCAGCTTGACTGAAACAAGTTCGGGATTGACTTTTATAATAGATCGTTTGGTGGAACAGCAGGAAAAATTGATTACTATAAGAATCAATATAACCAGGGCCAGTACCGGGAAAACGCTGATAAGTTTATACAATGAAAAATATATTAGATAAATTAAGAGATCAATCAGGCTTTAGTTTGGCGGAGCTTGTTGTGGCCATGTTCCTGGTAACTCTTCTTATGACCTCCGTTATCTCTGCCAATCTATTTATCCAACGATTCCTGAAAAAATGGGAGGATACCAATACTGTTTATCAGGAAGGTAATCGATTACTTACAGAAATATCAAATGATCTTAGGTCCGGCTATAAGTTTGCCAGAGTAGATACAAATTCATATATAATAATATGTTCTGAAAAGGATTCGATAAAATATGCTGTTAAAGATGGAGACCTTATTCGAAATGGCAAAAAGTTGGATTATGAAAATGTCACTTGCGGCTTATTGAAGATAGAAAATAATGCTTTTGCAAAAGTGAGTCCTGATAGTATATTAATACTTGGCCGGCCGCAATTTATGGAATATTTGGCGGCGGTGAGATTGGAATTAATCTATAAAAATAAGTCCGAAATATTTGTTACAAGTATAAGACTGAAAAATGTATATCAAATTTATTAGATCCAGGTCTAAGGCGTTGAATAAATCGGCCGATTGTCACGGCTTCTCATTAATTGAATTGATGATTGTCTTGGTTATAATTGGAATTTTGGCGGGCATTGCCATTCCGAGATATATGAGTTCAACCACCAAGGCCAAGCAAACCGAGGCTAAAGAATTGCTTCATCAGATTTATCTTCTGGAGCAATCATATTTCCATGAAAATGATGAATATTGGATTCCGTCTGAAGAGATAGCTGCCGACAAATACCATCCTGATGCCTTTATTGATTTGGGCGTAGAAATAATGCCTTCGGCCAGATATAAATATATTATAACTGGCGATAAGGAGCATTTCGTTGCCACGGCCACGGCCGAACATCTGGATGATGACCCTGCCATTGACCAATGGCAAATTAGCGACAAGGGCCTGCTCAGGGCAATCGTGGATGATGCCAAGACAAAATAGGCAGTTTTCATTTTCCATATCTAGTGTTACTCCTAATTCAACTATTCTATTAAGTCTAAATAACTTACCCTAGGAATCTTTATACAACCTTGGAAGTCGTTTATTTCCCGCAAAAAATTCTTGCCTTTTATCAAAATATTAATGTAATTTAAGACAGGAAGAAAATTTCCGTTGGGGGTGGCGTACCTAATCGCCTGAGAACATACCCCCTTGACCTGATCCGGACAATACCGGCGTAGGCAAACGGGATAATGACAGATTCTTTGAGTTTATTCCGCCTCTGCCGGCGCTTTCCGGCGGGCGGTTTTCTTTTTGACAAAACGAAGGAGTCTGTTATGAAATCTATTTTGTTCTTTCTTGGTATCATAATTCTAATCACGGGCCATCTAATAGCGGCCGATTGGCGAGGGCAGGTTACTGATAGTGTGGGGCAACCCATTGAAGGGGTTAATATTTTAAGCAACATCCCCGCCTTGTCCGCGGTTACCGACAGCAATGGACAATTTCTGTTAAAAGTTAGCGCTCTCTCGCCGACAAAATTAACCTTCAGTCATATCAGCTATCAACCGGTAATGGTTACCGTCGGCAGCCAATTGATTGACAATATCTCGGTCATTTTGGAACCTTCCCTTTATCCCGGACAGAATATAAAAGTAATGGCCGAAAGAGCTGTAACCGGCTTAACCCCGATTGCCTTCAGTGATTTTACTCAAGGCGATATAAAGCGCGATTATACAATCTCGGAATTTCCACTTTTATTAGAAACCACTCCCAATCTTTACGCCTACGCCGATGCTGGAGGCGGTTTGGGCTATAGTTATCTTAAGATTCGCGGCTTTGATGACAAAAGGATAGCTGTTTATATCAATGGTATCCCCCTTAACGACCCTGAGGATCAGGCCACCTATTTTGTCGATATTCCCGATTTTGCCGCTGATGCTGCCGATATTCAGGTGCAACGTGGCGTCGGAAACTCACTCTATGGTGACGCCTCCTTTGGTGGTTCGGTCAATATTGCTTCAAGCGGGTTGGATCGTTCTCGTAAAGTGACCCTTACATCCGGCTGGGGAGGGTTCTACGCCGGCCGTGATTTCGTCTCACAGATGCGCAAGCAATCAGTGGAATTCACTTCGGGGTTATTGGATGGCCGCTGGTCGATGACGGGACGATATTCCAAGCAATATTCAGGGGGATACCGTTTGAATTCATGGTATGAGGGCTGGGCTTATTATCTGTCGCTGTCTCGTCTTGATCCCCATATGACGACCACCTTCAATGTTTACGGCGGGCCAATGAAAATGCATCTGGCGTATTATGGTATAGATAGAACCACCGAAGCTGTTAATAGGCGGGTGAATCCGCTTGGTTACGCCGATGAAACCGACAATTTTAATCAACCCCATTTTGAACTGCATAACGCCTATAATCTAAGTGACCGGCTGGCCCTCCGGAACACGCTTTATATGATTACCGGGAAAGGGTATTATGAACAGATGAAAAATGATGATTATGCCGGTTATGATATTCCCCCCGAAGTTACCGAAGATTCACTAACATCCGGATTTTTGGTGAGAAGAAAATGGGTGGCTAAAGAGCAATTCGGCTGGAACCCTCGTCTCGATTGGGATCATCGGAAAGGGACGGCGTCTTTAGGTGGTTCTTTCTATTATTTTCATTCCGATCATTGGGGACAGGTGGTATGGGCGGAAGGACTTAAAAAAACGGTCGATCCACAGCATAAGTACTATGAGTACTATGGTAAGAAATACCTGTTTTCTCTTTATCTGCACGAATATTACAATTTGAGCGACAAGGTGCGCTTAATGGGGAATCTTCAGCTTAAGAACTTAAGATACAATTTTGACCAAACCCTTACCGGTGTTATGCCCGGATATAAATACGATCTCAACTGGCTCTTTCTTTCGCCCCGAACCGGTATCACCTATCTGTTGGATGACAAAACCGATATATTTTTCAGCCTGGCTCTTTCTTCGCGCGAACCGGAAGATAATACCATCTATAAGGCCGAGGATGTCGGCGCCATCCCGTCCCTGGAAATAAAAAGCAAAATTATCCATGGTCCCAATGATATTACCTATATATTCGGCGACCCCACTATTAAACCGGAGCGGCTCTATGATTTTGAACTGGGCGCTAACTATAAAGGCGAAAAATACCGGGCGGGAATAAATCTTTATTGGATGGAATTCCGCAATGAAATAATAGAGAAGGGCGGAATCGATGAAGATGGTCACCCGGTCATGGGGAACGCCGACCGTTCGGTGCATTCGGGGATTGAGCTTAATGGAAGATTCCCCGTCAAAACATATCTGGAAATTTCAGGAAATGTTTCATACAGCTATAATCGGCTTATGAAATATTATGTATACACGGATGCCGGCCGGATAGATTACTCCGGCCATCCCCTTCCCGGATTCCCGGATTATATTGGCAATCTTATTTGTGATTATGACCAGGCTCCTTTCAGGTTTGTTTATCGCCTGCGTGCCATCGGCAGGCAATATGTCGAAACCGGTAAGAACGATTCGCTTTCCATTGATCCCTTTCTGGTCTCTTCGGTCTCGTCGTCATTTTCGTTTGGCAAGATGGGTGACTATGGCCGAATTACTCTGATCGCAACGGTTAATAATCTCTTTAATAAGAAATATGAGTTAAGCGGTTATAGCTACGAATATGATGGCCATTGGTATGGGGAATATTTCCCTGCGGCCGAACGAAATTTCTTTGTCCAATTGAAATGGGAACTGGAATAATTAATTGCACCTGATTGATTATGGTATAGTCGCTACTTATCTGGGGAGCCTGGCCTATCTGGGATTCTCACGGCGGGCCGGAAAGAAACAGTCGGCGGTTGAGTTTATTCTTGGCGGACGGGCACTGACTCTTCCCGCTTTTGTGGCGTCGCTGGTCTCCACCTGGTATGGCGGTATATTGGGAGTAGGTGAGTTCACCTATCGCTATGGTATTGCCAACTGGCTGGTGTTTGGCGTGCCGTATTATCTGGCCGCCCTCCTGTTTGCGCTGTATCTGGCCAAAAGAGCGCGCCAATCCGAGGTGCTCACGATTCCGGACACTCTCCATGCCACCTACGGGCGCGGCACTGCGATTGCCGGAGCCATTATCCTGTTTTTGACAACTCTCCCCGGTGCCTATATTCTGATGCTCGCCATCCTGCTTAAATATCTCTTCGGCTGGCCATTCTGGCTGGGGGCGGTGCTTGGGACAATATTCTCTATTTTCTATATTCATATGGGGGGATTCCGCTCTGTGGTCCGCACCGATATTTTGCAATTTGTGCTGATGTATGTTGGCTTTATTGTCATGTTCATCATGCTGGTCTGGCAGTACGGTGGCTTGCCGTTTATCAGAAGCGCGGTACCGTCGACCCATCTGGCCTGGCATGGGGGCAATTCCGGCTGGTATATCGCCATCTGGTATGTTATCGCATTGCAGACTCTGGTGGAGCCGGCTTTCTATTCCCGATGTTACGCCGCCAAGGATCCCAAAGTAGCCCGCAATGGAATACTTATCTCCATTCTCTGCTGGATGGTCTTTGATTTCCTGACCACGTCGTGCGGCCTGTATGTCCGCGCTATTCTGCCCAATCTTGAGGACCCGGCCGCTTCGTATGTGGCGCTGGCCAATCTGATGCTTCCCGCCGGAATCATGGGAATATTTGCCCTGTCGCTTCTGACTACGGTGCATTCCACGGTCGATTCCTATTTCTTCATTGCCGCCACAACTTTTGGCCGCGATATTGTCTGGCGGATTTTCCGGGTGCCGGAAGAGAGAATCACCCATTACACCCGGATGGGGTTGATACTTTCGGCGGTTATCGCTCTGGGCGCGGCCCTCTATTTTAAATCAATTATCGATATCTGGCATGATTTTGGCTCGGTTGGAACCCCGGCCTTGCTTTTACCGCTTTTTACGGCAATGAACAATAAACGCTTGATGTCACCGAGGATGGCGCTCCTATCGGTTCTAACATCAGGCGGGATATCGCTCCTTTGGCTTCTTTCTCGCTACTGGACCGGAGACGGGCAGTACTGGTACGGCCTCGAGCCGATTTTCCCCGGGTTGATAATTTCGATTGCGATCTATTCATTCGGCCGGAAACAGACGTCTTGTCGGGGCTTGATTTTGTAGGGGTGTGATTTATTGTTTGTTGTCAAGCAGTTGTAGGTCAAAATCCCCTCGGGGGATGGGTGTGATGGGGACGGGGTTTTGACATCTTCTTTAAGTTGTGTCGGGACTTACGAATAGTTTCGCAAAACCCTTCGGGATTTTGCGCTACAGAGTAATAGGGGTTTGATAAATCAAACCCCTACAAAGCTTACCTCTTAAATCTTCTTCTAAGAGCCAGTTTTGTAGTAGGGCAGAACCCCGCGCTTGCCCGCCTGTGGTGGGGTTCTGCCATTCGTACCGTTGCGTCGGGTCTTGCCACCGCCATCGGCGGGGGTGTGACCCGACGCCCCAAGTTTCGTGGGCCAAAATTCCCTCGAATTCCGCCGCAGACGGAATGAGCGGGGTTTCGACAACCAAACTGCACCATCCGACGCAAGAATCTGGATGCTGGATCAAGTCCAGCATGACAATAATGGGACAGTTATGGCAGAAGTATGTCTTTGTCTGAGAGTGTCTCTTCAATTGTCATTCTGGCGAAAGTCCCACGACCCGACGTTTGGTGGGCCAGAATCCAGCCTTGCAGCTTGTGCCACTTACGGGTAGGTCGAAGTTTCCCTCGAATTCCGCCGTAGACGGAATGAGCGGGGTTTCGACAATCAGAACTATTTTCCTCTTGAATTTTATTCCTCTTCTTCCGTAATTGCCCAAAAAGAAAGGCTTTAAAATTATATTTGACTTATCCAAAATCCAGGAATACCTTCGCAACGAGAAACTCGATGGCTGGCTATTGGCCGACTTCCACTGTCGTAACAATATTGCGGTGGAATTTCTAAACCTGCCGGCCAATCTCACCCGCCGCTTTTTCTATTTTATTCCGGCGATGGGCCAACCAACCGCCCTCATTCATAATATTGAAAAGGACAAATTTACCCATCTTCTTGGCAACCATATTTCTTTTTCATCATATAAGGACCTGGAATTGTCACTGGGAAAGATATTGAAAGGGTGCCAAAGGATAGCGATGGAATATTCCCCGGGTGGACGCCTGCCCTATATTGGATTGGTTGATGCCGGCACTATTGAGTTGGTCAGATCATACGGGGTTAAGATTGTATCCTCGGCCGATATGGTCTCCTTCTTTACGGCGCGAATGACCCCGGAGCAAATTTTAATGCACAAAAATGCGGCCTTTTTAGTTAATAGGATTAAAGACGACGCTTTTACTTATATAAAGCGCCATCTTTCCGGCGGCATATTTCTCAATGAAAAAATGGTCGTTGATTTCATAAAGCGCCGTTTTGATGAAGAAAACCTGATTACCGATTTTGCGCCGATTTGCGCCGTCGATGCCAATATCAGCAATCCTCACTATGAACCACCCTCTGACGGCTCGGCCGTAATTGCCCGAAACGGCCTTATTCTTATAGACCTCTGGGCAAAGTTAAACCAGACAGATTCAATCTTCGCCGATATCACTTGGATGGCGTATGCCGGTGAGTCGGTTCCGGATAAGTACCGCTCGCCTTTTTCGATTGTGGTTTCGGCTCGCAATCGGGCAGTCGATTATATAAAGGAGAAATATCCCCAGCCAGTTTTTGGGTATGATATCGATGATGCCTGTCGTCAGGTTATAATTGACGCCGGCTATGGCAACTATTTTTTCCACCGCACCGGGCATTCCATACTGGAAAGCGTCCATGGCCCGGGGCCAAATATTGATAATCTGGAAACTGAGGACAGGCGCCGACTCCTCCCCGGCCATCTTTTTTCAATCGAACCGGGGATATATCTTGAAGGGTATGGTTTCCGTTCCGAGATTGATCTGATGCTGACTGAATCCGGGCCGGAGATTACCACCCTGCCCATGCAAATAGAAATTATCCCCCTGCTGGCCTGAGATGTATTTTACCTCTCTTATGGTACAGGCGGTTGCAGACAGGTATGGATATCCACCTGTTTTATGTATGGAAGCGCCGGTCGGTCATGAAGAGTACAATTACATTTACTCCACCCAAACCTTTGGGCGGTGCCATGATATTACTTTCTATATTTTTAAAGGGAGCCAAGTAATAGTCAATGCCAAACATCACTATCCGCCCGGATTATACCGAGCCCCATCAGGAGGATTAAAACCGGAGGAGAAATTTATTGAGGGAGTCATCCGTGAGGTCGATGAAGAAACCGGCGCAAAAATAGAGCTTGTTAAGTATCTCTTGCAGGTCAATGTCTTTTTCTCCTGCGGTGAAAAGGCCATCCCCTGGAAAACACATGTCTTCAAGGCAGACTATATTTCGGGCAAATTGGCGCCCATTGACACTCGGGAAATCCGGGAAGTTAAGTTGGTGGATATGGTCGAATTTGAGCAATATAAGAAGATTATCACGGGGCTTGAATCAGGGGGGCTTCGTTATCGCGCTCGACTTCATGATGAGGTAATAAAATTTCTTTAGGAGAACCCATTCTGATTGACACCCTTTCCCCTGTAATCCCAATATGATAATGTCGTATTTTACCAATTTAGAAATGTCGTATTCCAAGCCTGCCTGCCGATCAGGCAGGGATGCTATAATGCTTTCTCTGGAAGGAGGACATTATGGTAGGAAAGGACATTATCACAATGA
>JAPLUS010000205.1 GCA_026397495.1 Candidatus Zixiibacteriota bacterium
AACCACCCATCAGCGCCACACCCTTCCCCCGAGGGAATTTTGACCTACTCAACTTCGGGCGCACGATAAGGTACGCTTCGGGCCCCGCACAAAGCAACAATTACATCCCAATAAAGCAAATTCTTTCGTCCATAAGACAGGTCTCTTTCCATGACACAGAACACCTCCTTGTATTTGTGCCATAAGGTAACCTGTTACCTATCTCCCCAGTCTATTTTGTATACCATGTAGCCGGTCTATACCACCTTCTTGACCCACCGCAAGCGGGTGGGCCACCCGTCATGAATAGCGGGACAAGCGAAAAACCCGACAATTCAACAGATTATCCTCGTAAGATTAATT
Organism: Candidatus Zixiibacteriota bacterium; assembly: GCA_026397495.1. Classification (GTDB taxonomy): domain Bacteria; phylum Zixibacteria; class MSB-5A5; order GN15; family PGXB01; genus JAPLUS01. Next base: position 343 of record JAPLUS010000205.1, read on the forward strand.
ATTCTGTCATTCCGGACGCTTCGAGCCGGAATCCAGTTTTGTTGTCGGGTTTCTCATTCGTTCACTCCATTCACTCCCTCGGAACCCAACCTACTTCTCTCATTGTCATCCTCGCGAAGGCGGGGATCCAGTCCCTCTCCTCCCTCTGGATTCCCCGCCGCGGCGGGGAATGACAGCTTAAGTAGGTTACGTCAGTACTATAATAGGTCGAAACTCCTGCGGTTTCGACATTCTTTTTTTGAGATATTGCAAATATATCAAGACCGGTTGGGCCACCAACTATTCCCAATTGATTCCATCCATCCCCTGACCCAATTAAATACCCCCGGCAGGACTCGAACCTGCTACCCTCTGCTTAGAAGGCAGATGCTCTATCCAGATGAGCTACGGGGGCATCGGCAGAAAATATATATCAAAGATTTACAAAGATAAATCCTTGTTATTAAAAAGATAATTCTTTTGAAAGATACTGGCAATAGAAAATTGGAGCCATTACTAACGGACCCGTACCGGCAGAACTATCATTGTCTGCCCTTCCCAGAATAATTGCCTTTGAATTGAAAAAGCGGTTTGGTTGTGAAGCAGACGATGATACCAGGCCTCATGTTTAAATACCAGCTGTCCGGCGAAGAAAGTGATATGCGGAAATTCTTTGGCGGCCTCAAAACATAATTTTACCCCCTCCTCCACCACATCGGGGCCCAAGGACATCCGATAGTCGGCCGGAAAACCAAGCTGATCAGCCAATCTGACATATTTCTTTAACGAGTCTTCGGTTTTCTCTTTCAGAAGTTCGAGTTGTTCGACGCCTTTCATTTCGCCGGAATCAACCACGCCGACCGAAATAAAAATGACATTTTTGAAATGCTTGGGGAATGATCTAAATATCGCCAGAAGCGTATGTATCCCCAGCCCGCCATAGCCGCCCACCAGCACGGCAGCCGTGGATTCTTTAGGATTAACTTCCTTAGGCGGAACAGGAGTTTTGTCGAAAGGAATATCGACCAATATATCATCCAGCCGCGTTAGACGTAAGGTAACATTCTGGTAATGTTTGCGAATGCCAAAGCAGAAAACCACCAGCAAAAGGGTGGTTACGGCCGTGAGCCATCCCCCCTCGGTGAACTTCTCCATTATGGTTATGCAAAGAACGGTAAGACAGAGTAAAAATCCGATAGAAAATAACGCGACCCGGCGTTTCCAAAGCTTTTTCCCTCTCCGGCTCCACCAGAGACGAAGCATCGCAAACATAGAAAGTGAAAATGTCAAAAATACATTGATGCTGTACATTAGTATCAGCATATGGATATTGCCGCGAGTGTAAATAACTACTGCCAACGAGGCGATACCCATCAGGACAATGCCGTTCATAGTCGTCAGCCGTTCGGAAAGGGTGGCAAAGTGACGCGGGACCCAGGAGTCGACCGCCATATTGGCCAGCACGCGGGGACCGGCAATAAGCCCGGCTTGAGCGGCGACAACAAGAAGGGCGCCGGCAGAGAAAAGAGTAAGGATTACGAAAATCCTGGCGAAAGGAAATCCTCCGGTAACATGTTCCGCAAGGCTGGCATTCATAGTCTTCCCTGCCTCCGGCACAATTTCCCAAAGCAGGTAACAAAGGATTAATCCGCTCGCGGTTATAGATAGCGAAACGGCCATATAGAGCATGGTCCGTTTAGCAGTATGAACCCGAGGCTCCCGCATAACGGGCATACTGTTGGAAACCGTCTCCAGACCGGTATAGGTGCCGCCACCCATCGAATAGGCCCGAACAAATATCAGCAGTATCCCCACGAAACCAATAACGCCATAATCCTGCTTAAATCCACTAACGGCTGTCTGCGTAATCTCCGTTATATGGGTAACATGGGTTAAGATACCGACACCGATAAGAATAACATGGGTTGCCACGAACAAGAAAAAAATGGGAGCCAGAGCCAAAATCGATTCCCTCACCCCCCGGATATTCAAAATAGTCAGTCCAATAATCAGAACAATCACAATCGGCAATTTGGCAAACTGCCACTCTATTGGGAAAACACTAAACATATTATCACCGGCGGCGGTGATTGAAACGGCAATAGTAAGAACATAATCAACCAGCAAAGCGCAGCCCGATAGAACTCCCAGTCGTTCTCCGAGAAGTTTTGACGCTACCACATATCCCCCGCCCCCGCTGGGGAATTCTTCTATCATCCGGCTATATCCGAAGGAAATTATGAAAATCGTTAAAGCGGTGGCCAGCCCCAAAGCAATGGCCAGATAAGCATGCCCCCCCAAAACTCGAAATGCTTCCTCGGGGCCATAGGAAGAGGAAGATAGGCCATCAGCGCCAAGCCCAATCCAGGCCAAGATAGGAATGAGGGAAAGGCGATGAAAAATGGAAGGCTCGGAAATATTGCGCGGCAGCCCAAACAGAAGGTGCCTTAGTTTCCGTAAGAAACCCTCCTTGGGCTCATCATCAGGCGGCAATGATATATCAGGTTGTTCAGTCGTCATAAAAAATAAATGCTCTGACAAAATGGTTTGCCGAGCCGATATTTTAGAGATTTTATCGGCCAAAGATAATTCTTTTTAACTATATAGGCAACGGAATTTTAGGGCGATCAATCCCCAATTATGGCTTGGTAGGTCGGGTTTCGAAACTCCGCTTCAGCGAAAATGAGAAACCCGACAAATAGATTTAATATGAAATCATCTC
>JAPLUS010000040.1 GCA_026397495.1 Candidatus Zixiibacteriota bacterium
TTTGACTTTTTAAATATAAATGTCAAAATCCCCCATCAGTAGGGCAAGCGCAGGGCTCGTGCCCTACTTGATTTTCCGAAAAAAGAAGATGTCCCCCCCCGATTGCGAATTTACGAATTCTCGTAAGGATCAATTACGAGAGTTCCCCATTGGTAATAAATAACTTAGCTGATATTTAAAACTATCTGCGAATGGAATTCGCAAAAAGTCTGCAATCAGTTCCAGTTTTAGATTTTTTCCAGCCATTGCATTTTCGCATATCGCCCCATCTAACAATTGGTTACAGGTATATTGTTCGGTCCGGCCTGTTTTGGCATAGATATTGATTGCAACTATTTAGAGAGTGAGAGGCTCTCAACTTATTTCTTAGACTCATTGGCTGGCGGCTTGGTTTCGATTTAGTGGGAGCCAAATTGGAACCAAGCCAAATTTTGGGAATAATGTCCGGTTTGACCGGATTTGATATAAAGCCTCCGTGATGGGTTAAGGAAGTGCCGCCGGGACGGAGTATTGGTCCACCATCTATGGTTGCTCACCCGGCGGCATGATTTATTTTTAGTCTATTTCAATCCATCAATTCACTATTATGATCCCCATTGTCGCGGGAATCGGCCTTAAATGCGGGTTTGACAGTGGCCGCCAATCTTATATATTTATTATGGTATATTACGGAGGAAAGAAAGTTGGATTTTGATTTGCCGGTTATAGGCCGTCAATCCGGTTTTAACAAATATTGGGGTCTGCTTTTTCTTTTTATACTCCTTTTACTTATAGCGGAATGCACCGATACCGTTACTGTCTCTTCGGTCCCCGATCTGGTGATTGATTCCATTCGGGCGGTTCCCGACTACACTCTCCCCGGTGGCCAAATTGAGCTCACCGCAGTGGCATCCGATATAGCCGGCCGCAATCTTAGCTATAAATGGTCGACTTACCCGCATGCCGGTTCTTTTGCCGATGATACCGCCCAGACCACAATTCTGACCGTAGCCGGTATTCTTAAAGCAGGGATGTCCCTGAAGGTTACCCTTGATGTTTCCAACGGGGGAAAAAGTGTGACCGGTTATAAATGGATAGCCATTGACACCGGCAGTACTATATCCGGATATGTCTATTATGCTTTCACCCATATTCCGATTGCCGGCGTGATTGTTACGATAGCCAATAGAGCCGATACTTCCGACTCAATCGGATATTATAAACTCAGGGATATTCGCAGTGACTCATATACCCTTGAAGCTGTCAAGGATGGTTATGATGGTTATTCATCATTAGTAGAATTACGGGGGAATAGGGTTCAGAATATATTTCTCACCAGTCCCGGCAACACCGCCAAATTGACTGGTACTGTATCTACTATGGAGGGAAATCCCTTGGAGAAGATACAGGTAACGGTGCTCAATGATGACGACTCGAAATCAGAATTATCGGATACAACTGATATCGATGGCGGGTATCATCTGGCCGGTGTTCCCAAGGGCAATCGTCGTCTGCTGATTGAGAATGGCGGGAATTCCCCGTTCGATGTTTTGACTGATACGATGGCGGTTGTAATTACGACTGATAGTATGTTTTGCCCGCTCCGGGGCAAAATGGCGCGAGTAGTATTTGAATCGAATGGAA
>JAPLUS010000075.1 GCA_026397495.1 Candidatus Zixiibacteriota bacterium
TCATTGTGATAATGTCCTTTCCTACCATAATGTCCTCCTTCCAGAGAAAGCATTATAGCATCCCTGCCTGATCGGCAGGCAGGCTTGGAATACGACATTTCTAAATTGGTAAAATACGACATTATCATATTGGGATTACAGAGCAGATTAAAGTCGATTTTTTGACTTGTCAAATATCCCCCTTTCAGTTACTATTGTCTGAGAATTTTGTAAAAATATTGAAAAACAGCCGGGGAAATACCGGCATTCTCCATATTGATGGGAAGGAAGGGTAGCATGTTTTGTCCCAAGTGCAGATATGAATATAAAGCCGGCGTTCACAAATGCCCGGATTGTGGAATCCCTCTGGTGACAGTTCTTCCGCCCAAGGATAAGGATAAGCCGGAATCGGAATATGTGGAATTGGTCACGGTAATGACTACCGGCAATTTGGCGGAATTGGCCGTGGCGAAATCGATTTTGGAGGCGGTCGGAATCAAATACTTTGCGAAGACCGAAACGCTGCGACAGTTATTTGCGGCGGGGCTGGTTGAATTACAGGTTGGAAGGGGTGATGAGGATGAGGCGCGCGAGCTATTGGAAAATATGGAGGAATCCGGTTCCGGTTTTCCGGATGAGGAAAACCCCGATAACGGTGATAGATGAATTTTTATAGCTTATGGCCCGTTTAGCCGGATGAAAGGGGAATTAATCGCGCCTGTAAATATGCAAAAAGCCGATATCTATTGATATCGGCTTTTTATAAAAAATATGATGAAAGCCTTATTTGTCGAGCTCACCTTTGAGGAAATCTATTACTTTGACCGGCGTTGGATCGACATTATTCAGAACCGCCAGATAGAGCGATACAAAATCACCCATCTGGATCAGTGAGAAAATCCTCCCCATAGAAAAATCGCCATTTGAGAAGACATCGACAATTTCAACGCCCTGTTTTTCAATTATGGTTCTGACGATTTCCATTCTTCGTTTAATCCGTTCATGATCGTCGCTATCTCGCAAATTAATGACAATAATCTTACTGCGATAAGAGTCAATTACATTCCAGCCAACCAATTCGTTATGATTGAATTCGGCGAATTGATTATTGAAAGCCAGGCATTTGGCATTTTCGCAGATTTGTCCCTTCCAGCGAGTACCGACGGTGTCGATTAGCTCCGGCCCGGTATAAATAATGGGGATTTTTTTATAGAGCCGGTTAGCCAGTAATTTGGCCGGATTATTTTCGGTTTCTACGTTGGCGGAATATTGCTCACGGCATATTTTTAGCCCCTTGATAAGCTCTGCTACATCCCTTTCGACGCTGGAAATGAATCCCAGTTTTGCCATCAGGAATAAAAGCGGCACAAAGGAAAATCCCAATGCCGCCCGAGGTGGAAAACCCACGGGAAGTTCGGTTAGAAGATATCCGTTCTTCTGCGCCAGAGCGGCCACTTTACCTCCCGAAGTGAAACAGGCGATTCTTGCTCCCCGCCGAATAGCATCATCAAGGGCCGACAGAGTCTCTTCCGTATTCCCTGAATATGATGAAATTACGACCAGGGAATCCTTGTTGACAAATTCCGGCAAGCGGTAATGCCGGCAGATATGGAAGGGGAGTTTTATTTTATCGGCTAAGTATGATCTTACCAGATCGCCGCCAATAGCCGAACCCCCCATACCGGCGACAATAATGGTTTTTATACCGCTAAAGTAATCCAGATTAGGTTTGATAGCTGTGCCAATGGCAACAGCTTTTTCCAATTGTTCCGGGAAATTGTAGATTTTGTCATACATTCCGGCCGGGTCAGTTTCTCGAATTTTCTCTGGTGAGTTAAGAATATCCATTTTGCACCTCTATTCCAAAGATGTATTGTATTCCAAAAGTTTCTCTTCAATTTCTTTTAAAGTCTTCATTTGGAGTATTTCAGCCGCTAGTTCAATTGTATCCCCATATTTTATTTTTGAGATTAGTTGACAGGCGCCGGGAAGCTTGGAAGGATTCATCGAGAGCTGATTTATCCCCATCCCGATTAGAAGGGGTATAGCCATAATATCTCCGGACATTTCTCCGCAAACCGCCACGGGTATTTTATTTTTCCGGGCCGATTCAATCGTCATTCTTATGAGACTTAGGACAGCTGGATGCAGGGGATTAAATATTCCAGCCAGCTTCTGATTATCACGGTCGGCGGCAAGAGTATATTGAGTCAGGTCGTTTGAGCCGATCGAAAAAAAGGAAACCTGTCCGCCCATAAGCTCTGATGATACTGCGGCCGATGGGATTTCAATCATAACTCCGATTTCGATATTGCGATCGAATTTTATTCCCTTTTTGCGGAGTTCCACCATGACTCTCTTGGTGAGATTGATTGCCTTCCTCAATTCGGATATATCA
>JAPLUS010000176.1 GCA_026397495.1 Candidatus Zixiibacteriota bacterium
CGCCAATCTTTTCGGTTACAGAGTTGACCTCTATGGAAAAACCAATAGATCGGCCCGCCTTTTTGGATATATGATAAATACCAATGGTGATATTGGCGGCAATCTGATGGTTTTCGGCAACGATGCCAGTATTGGAGAAAAATCGATTATCAAGCGAGATTTTTTATGCCGGGCTCAACGGGTTAATATTGATGGAACTGTTCAAGGTAATGCCAATATCGCAGCTGCCAATGTCGTTATTTCCGGAACTATTGAGGGGAATGCCGACATTACCGCCGAAAAACTTATGATTGTCCCGCCCGCAATCATAAAAGGATACCTTCATTATACCTCAAGAAATGAAGCGGTAATTGAAGAAGGCTCCGTAATCACGGGGGACAAGAGATGGAAATTACCTGAGGTAAAAAAGGAGGATGAAGAGGGGGTATCATTTCTCTCGGCAATATTTAGATTTGCCTTGTTCGTTATGGCTCTCGTGACCGGGCTGGTATTAATTCTCTTTTTCCGTGAGCATACGCGCGAATCATCAAGGCAAATAGAAAAAAGCTTTTGGGTTACTCTGGCGACCGGCTGTTTGGCTTTTATTGTTTTCACTTTTGGTGCCATTATTCTTCTCGTCTTAATAATTGGTATCCCGTTGGCCCTTCTCTTGATAAGTCTTGGAATGACACTCTTCTATGTTGGCAAAATTTATCTGTCTATTGCGCTGGGACGCTGGATATTCCGTCTCTTTAGACCCCACCGGGAGTTTGCTATCGGGTTTGAGCTTCTACTCGGGCTGATAGTCTTGACTATTCTTTTCCAACTGCCATATTTGGGTTGTCTTATCTACATAATCACGGCTTTAATTGGAATGGGAGCAGCTATCCGAGGCTATCATGCCATTAACCACAAATATAAAACCGCTATAGCGGCCCCAACCCCAGCAGGAATAGCATAAAGTAATCAGGGTTTATTAGCTAAGATAAGCCCCTACCCATCGAAAAGAAAAACCTGCCTGAAAAGAGCTATTTTGTTTCGAGAAGAAACATTTTCCCGTCAGGGAAATCAACTTTGATAGGAATTCCCTTTCTCAGGCTGTCTGAAGATACCTTTAATGGCGTCGCGGATTCTCCCGCCAGAAGGTCCGTCATTTTAATTTTAGCCGAGACGATTCCCATCTTTCGCAAATCAAGGCGGATGATAACCTCACGGCTGGAGGTATCGGCCGCTGATGATAATTCTCCGGGCGGAGGCGCCACCATATAGAGGACCACCCGCTTATCCGCTCGTTGAAAAAGCATATCAACCGACGGGTCCGAACAATACATAAAAGAAGTAATATCGTTTTCAGCCAAAAGCGATTCCAAAAAGACCAGCTTATTGTGATCGCCGCCGGAACCAATATTAAAAGAGAAAAGATAAAAAGTCCCTTTGTATTTTGAGGAAGCCACGCCAACATTTTTCTTGTCGGCCGTCGCCAACTTTTTAATTCGCGAGTCAGTAGAAAGAATATGACCATAGACATAGGATGTAAATTGCCCATTTTTCATCTTTATCAAATCAATGCCATTCCCAAGCGATGTTTTTATGCGCAGATGACGGCTGAGAATATGACATTCTCGGAAACTCTCATCATATTTAGGCATCAGGCCACAGGCGATAACATTTATGCCCTTTTTCAGCAAGGAGACGATAGCTTCCTGTTGTGAGGCCGGCATAAATTCCGCCAATGGTATAAAGACTAGGCTATACTTGTTCAGACTCTCTATGTCCAGATTTTCCCTGATATCATAATCGAGCTTAAGCCGCATCAGGTCCCGGCAGACATTACTTGCCGAATCAACCATCAAACGCTCGATATATCCGAATTGTTTGGGATTATCAAGCAGGCGGAGCCATTGATATTGACGGTTTCCAATAATACAAACCTTTCGTTGCCCCTCCAATTCATTCAATTTGATGGTCAGAATGGCGGCATTAAACATCTTAACAATCTCATACCCTGATGAAATGGTTCCATCTTTTGCCAGCGGGGCTCCATACCAATGATCGCGGTCAACAAACATATAGTGGTTGAATCCTTTATAACCGCTCATCAGCGCCGCCACCAGATAAAATCGCCGCAGTCCATCGGAATAATCACCTATGTCAACCTGTAATTCCTGTTCGGTTGCCGGCGATCCGGATACAAACGATGATGCCCAAGCAAATTTATACTCTCCCTTAAGAAACCGCCCCTTTTGAACCAGGTCAAAATAAGTTCCCTCGGGGAAAATATTGGCTCCCAGCATAGTTTCTTTTTCTCCCGAGACAAGATCAAAAGCGGGCAGAAGATCCCCGGGACGAAAATATAGTGAACGGAAAAAGAGGGGCGCAACCGCATAAGATTTAAAAATATCTTCAAGGGTGGAGAGATAACTTTTTAGAATATGCTCCCGGAAACGGAACCAATCAAACACTTTAGGCAAATCCCGCATGTCAAGATTGCTAAAATTGCGGGGTGGCTCCACCCTCTCAAAGCTCTCTGCTTTTTCTCTATAGAGCTGATTAAGCTTCCTTATATCCTCATAGCACGAGGCCAAAAATTCCGGATAATATCTGGCCAGCAGTTCGGGATTATAGTCCGCCGAGGCGGGATTGAGATAGTGGCCAAAGGAAGTTTCAAAGTCCAGTTCCACCATAAAAATAGGCCCCCTTGGATGGATATAATTCTTCGTTGTCTCAATAAGGGTCTTAAAGTAATTCCTTAGTGAATGCTGAAACTGGGGATGAAGATAGCTTGGCAAATACCCGGCGGGAACACCATTGTCATCCTCAATTCGTAATTCCTGCCCGTGAGAATCGCGGGCAAGCAGTTTTAAATCAGAAAAGAGAAACTGCGGCAACCCGCCATTAGGCCACTGTCCGGCAATTGATGGACCGGGACGAAGAATAATCTTGAAACCAAACTCGCGGGCCAATTCCAAGAAGACGATAAGGTCTTTTCGAGGATCATTAAACCCCGAAAAATCAATATCTTTGGTGGAGTCTTGATGCAAATTCCAGGGAACCGAAGTCGATAATATTCGGAAACCGGCCCGCTTTATCCGTTCAAAACAGATTGACCAATATTTCTTATCAACTCGAGAATAGTGCAATTCCACCGCAAAAGGATAATATACTTCCTTGCCGATGGTAAACTTATTATCAACAACACCCAACATATAAGACCTTATATTACATAGGGTTATATTATTATCGATAGTTTTTTGTGCTATTGGATCTTAAGCAAAATAGAAGGATAAGTCAACAAGATTTATCCATATTTGAATTCAGCTGTTTGCAATATTTAAAATAATAAATAATTGTCCGCTTTTATGCATTATTGTACAAAGGGTTACGCTACCCCGATAAATTCTCTAACGCCTAATTTTGCAAAATATATTTTGTCACAAGAGCAACTTTATATATATCAACATATTACCATACGAGTTTGATTAATACGAGATTTCAATGATAATTCACTGGCCAACAACAAAATAAAAAACCCCCCATCATAAGAATGATAAGGGGTTATGAGTTGCAGGCGTTCTTACTTGATCAATATCATCTTCTTGGACGATTTAGCATTGTCGGCCTTAACTTGATAGAAATAAACACCTGTTGAGGCCGGTCTGCCATTATCCATTGTCCCATCCCAAATTACAGTCTGGCCATACCCGGCTGTCATTTCTTTATCTACCACAGTTTTAATTTTCTGGGCCAAGATATTATAAATCTCAACCGTTACTTTGCATGATTTGGGTAGATCAAATTTAATGATAGTGCTTGGGTTAAATGGATTGGGATAATTTTGCTTGAGTGAAAAGGCCCTGGGAAGAAGCGGCTGATCGGGCTCATTGACAGAACTAAGATATATATCCCAGCCGACACTGTCAAAGACAGGGGAAGGGGTGGGACACAGCTCATCGAAGATCCA
>JAPLUS010000311.1 GCA_026397495.1 Candidatus Zixiibacteriota bacterium
AAGGCAATTGGGCAGAAAATAATATAATAAAGTTAACAGTGCCTATTTTAATTTTAGGAGTTCCAATTTTCGATATGGTATTTACTACAATAATGAGGATCAAAGAACAAAAAATCAACACCATTATCGAGAGGGTCGCCACTGAAGGCAACTACGATTTTATTTTCAATTCTGCCGGACTGGCATATGCCAAAAAAGATTTTGACGTTACTCAGAAAGTTTTAAATATACTGGAATCGCAATAATTTGACAATTAAGAACCGTGCGCATCAAACTTAATCAATTGGCAGAATTAGTCAGCGGTCGGCTTGTGGGGAATGGCGAAATCGATATTGATTCCGCGGCCCCCATAGAAACCGCACGGAAGGGACAAATCACTTTCCTCGCTAATAGCAAATATGAGAAATTCTTGGCTGCGACCGCCGCTTCGGCAGTTGTCTTGCCGACCGACAAAGGTTATCACCGTCTTCCCGTTATTGAACATGAGAATCCATATTTTGCTTTTGCTCTTATCCTTGATGCCCTCTACCCCACCCCAATTTCAAAAGCAGTGATTGATTCTACGGCAATTATATCTTCATCCGCTATAATCGGCAATGATTGTGCCATCGGAGCTTTATCCTTGATTGGAGAGAATAGTACTATTGGAGATAATTGCATCATCTTCCCGCAGGTTTATATTGGGAATCACGTTACTCTGGGTAAGGGCTGCAAATTATTCCCGCAGACTGTCATACTCGACCATACCGCCATCGGCGATAATGCTACCATTCACAGCGGCACCGTAATTGGTTCCGATGGTTTTGGCTATGCGCGGCACAAACAGGGAATAAAAAAGGTCAAACAGATTGGCTGGGTGGAAATCGGCTCCGAGGTTGAAATTGGAGCTAATTGCACTATTGACCGAGGAGCTCTGGGACCAACCCAGATAGGAAAAGGGTGCAAAATCGACAATTTGGTACAAATTGCCCATAATGTTGAGTTGGGTGAAAACTGCATAATTGTTTCTCAGGTTGGCATATCCGGTTCAACCAAATTAGGAAGCGGAGTGATCTTGGCCGGGCAGGTAGGTTTGGTAGGTCACATCGAAATCGGCGACGGCGTTGCGGTCGGAGCACAATCAGGTGTAAGAAAAAATATACCGTCCGGAAAAACCTATTTCGGATACCCGGCACGCGAGATTATGCTTGCCAAGAGAATCGAAGCTTGTCTTTCAAGACTGCCGGAGCTTTTTAAACGAGTAAGATCGCTCGAAGAAAATAAGTAATATCTATATTAGAACATATAAGGGCGACATCAAAAATGTTGCCCTTATTTTGTTTTAAATACTCGAAAAAGAATTGATACTTAAATGATGTTAGAAAGGCAGATCCTCGTCTTCACTGTTGATGTCATCAACGGGCGGTATAGCCGGAGGAGCATCAGCCGCAGGATGCTCTCGTTCACCCTGTTCACGAGAGCCGAGGAATTGCATCCGCTGAGTTATAATCTCGGTCATATATCTCTTATTGCCGTCTTTGTCATCCCAGGAGCGAGTTTGAATACGTCCCTCTATATAAACCTGTTTACCCTTTGAAAGATATTCTTTGGCGATTTCCGCCTGGCGCCCCCAGACCACTATATTGTGCCATTCGGTTCTATCCTGTACGACGCCATTTTTATCTTTCCACTTTTCCGATGTGGCCAGTGAAAATGATGCCACCGGCTGTCCAGCCGGAGTATAGCGCAGTTCCGGATCTTTGCCCAAGTTACCGATAAGTATAACTTTATTTATCGCTGCCATATAACTCCTTCCTATAATTATGAATTATTGCTTTTAATATAAGAATGAAGTTTAAAACTGTCAATAATCATAATCTTAATTGATATCATTTTGTTTGTTGCGCAGCCATAGGCCTGTTATTATCTTGATAATTGCGGAGATAGATATGAATTTAAATGAAAGAGAAATTGCCCAAAAATTGGAGGCCTTTCTTGCCGGCCATTTGAAAAAAGCTGAGTTTGAAGGGTATATTGTCGGTCTTTCCGGCGGAATTGATTCCTCCTTGTCAGCGACCATTGCCGTCAAAGCGGTAGGCAAGGAGAAAATATATGGATTGATAATGCCTTATAGGCATTCATCCAGCAACTCAGAAAAGGATGCCCTTGCTGTCGCGGCAGAACTCGGTATCAAAACTGAAAAAATCGATATTAGCCCAATGATTTCAGCCTACTATGGCGACATCAAGAAGGTTAACCCTATTCGGCTCGGCAATAAGATGGCCAGAGAAAGGATGTCGATACTTTTCGATAAGGCCCACGAGCATAAGGCGCTTGTTCTTGGAACATCAAATAGAACTGAGATTTGTCTTGGCTATGGCACCTGGTATGGCGACATTGCCTGTTCTATCAATCCCATTGGCATGCTATATAAAACTCAAATAAGACAAATGGCCTGCTACTATGGCCTACCGCCGGCGATTTTGGCCAAAATCCCCACCGCCGACCTTTGGCCGGGGCAAACCGATGAAGGCGAATTGGGGCTCCAGTATAGCGAAGTTGACCAATTACTCTCAATTATGATTGATAAAAATATCACTTTTAGAAGAGAACTTAATGACGCCGGGTTTGACGATCATCTTATTGACAGGGCTGTTTCCCTATTGAATAAATCATCCTTCAAACGGCGTCTTCCTGAAATCGCCGATATCGGACTTCACCCTATTCCCAATAATATTGTGATTTTATAGATTCCATGACTGACAGCGATAGCAAGAGCGGTAGATTATTTTTGGTGCCCACCCCCATCGGAAATTTGGGAGACATCACCCAAAGAGCTCTTGAAGTTTTGGCTTCATCTGACATCATTGCCTGCGAGGATACCAGAATTTCAGGAAGACTGTTAATGCATTTGGGTCTCAAGAAAAAATTAATCAGCTATCATAATTTTAATGAGCAAACACGACTCCCGCAATTACTTCAAATGTTGAAGGATGGCCAAAATATTGCTGTTATCACTGACGCCGGTTCGCCCGGAATCTCCGATCCTGCTTATCGCATCATAAGAGCCGCTATTGATAATGGTATTACCGTCACTCCTCTTCCCGGTCCCACGGCTATCATTCCCGCCTTGACCGGCTCTGGTTTGCCGCTCGACCGCTTTTTTTTCGAGGGTTTCCCTCCCAATAAATCGGGAGCCAGAAGGAATCGCCTTGAAAAACTA
>JAPLUS010000378.1 GCA_026397495.1 Candidatus Zixiibacteriota bacterium
TAGTACTCATCTCTATTTGGAAATCCAGAAAAAACTCTCCCCCTTGAGAATTTTTGGAATATTTCTTTAGGGTAACATCCCTAAAGAAAGGAGACCCCTCCAAGCGGGCCACATAATCCGCCAGGGATATTTCAGGGAGAAGGAATGAGATCGATGTTCGGCCTAAGAGAGTCAGGATATAATCATCGCCGCTTTTCCGTAAATCGTAGTTATTCAGTTTTATCGCCTCGGGCGTTATGAGGGACAGTTCCTTGAGGTTAAGATAAAGAAAGGTCGCCTGGCGATTCAGCCTATCCAGAAGATTTTTGTCGGCCGCCATCTGCTGCTGAATGCGGTTATACATAATATAGGGAGGCGATTTTTTTAACTCTTCAATCTGATTTTCGGCGGCTTGCAGCCGAAAGGTTTCCATGTTTACCTGATACCTCATCGCCAACCAGATAGTTAACAGTGCGGCTGCAAAGGGTATCAACATGGGAATGGCCATTTTATAGAATCTCAGCGCCCCCCGAATTTCCTTTAGATCGGGAGGAAGGAAATCGATCATCTGATCATTATCCATGGCCAGAGCGATGGCTCCCAAAGAGACCGGTATCTGTTCGACAAATTCCTTAGTTTGCGGCTGCGACGTCAACCATCTATCAATCGGAAAACATTTAAACTCGATTCCAAAGCGGTCAGTGAGATTATTTATCAATTCGTCGGAATAGGAAAAATCGCCATAGATAAAAACAGTTTCTATATTTGTCTTGGAGAACTGACCGACATAGTAATCAAGAGAGTTTTGGATTTCCAGTACCAATAATTCGGTAAATTCCTCGTACGTGCGGTGTTCGCTTCCGGTAACGGTGAGAACGCTGGAGCCGACTGATGACGTATGTCTAAACTCAAGCCGGGCCTGGCGGTAAAAGCTTATCTCGGAAAGATTCTTTTTTATGTTCAACAGGGTATATGTTTTTTCTGCCGAAAAATCGTCAATGAAAGGGAGAAAATGCCCAATGGCCTCTAATTCATGATTGACGGATTCAATTTTAATATTGGTTTTTAATTGATCCAGGCGGCGGTTTACTTCCTTTTTGGAGACAGCAATCAAGGAGGCAAAAAGATTCCGGCTATCCCTTAAATCCGGATTATCTATAATATGATGGCCATAATAGGCCTCGGTCAAACCAAAGGGTATCTGCTTATTGCCTTCCCAGAATATCGCTTTGCCCAGTTCCTGCTTGGACATTTTGGGGAAGGAGAGTATCCGTACTGCCGATTCGGAACCGCCGACGCCGAGTATATATCTGGTAATCCAGTGACGATGCTCCTGAGTGTAGCGATCTATTTCAGCGGTAATAAAGTTTTGTTTTTTCTCCGGACTATCGTTAGTCGAGGGAATATATACTTTGGTCACATCGAGCAGACGAGTTTTGTGCCAGAGTCTTTGAGCGGTCGCCAACTGCAGCGATTGTTCATCCATAAGAATCGCAATCGTCCGCCCGAAGCCATAACGTCGCCTAAAATGTAATCGCTCGGCCAATTTAGGTATGAGTGCCATCTTGCTCGGGTCAAGAATATTTTTTCTTTTTACGGTTTCGGCCATATTAATCTCTTATGTAACACCCTTAGGTTCCAAACGTTATGGTAGAGTCATTGCTAAATTTTATACTAAAGGTTCTCGATCTCATATCGGCGGCATAATTTCTGCAAAGGCAGGCGCCGCAGCTGTTGGTTGTTGGGAATTTCTTTAGATATATGGTTACCTGCGCCCCGTCAGCTAGATCCTGTGACGAGGAAAAAGTCGCTCTGTTGCCCGAGCTGTAGTAGGTAGCGCTGGAGCATACTTTGGTTCCACTCCAGTAAACCTTTTTGTAATATGCCGCCGAACCATCGTAGGTTGCCTCCAGCCATGTAAAATTAATCGATGAGCCGGTGTTATTTTTTATGGCAAATTGAACACTATCATATTGTGCCGCAGCGACGCAGTTACCATAAGCTGAGGCCGAGCTGGTCACATATTCAAAGGTGCCGCCGGCAGGTGGCGTTCCGGCATTGGCGGCTTTCCAGATGGCCCTGCCGAATTTGGCATTACTGGTGGCCGTCAGCTTGGCCGAGACGGTCGCATATGTAATTATGGTATCGTGAGTCGGGAGATAGACAAATTCTATGGTATGGGTGCCAATCGGTATTCCGTTAAAGCTAAAAACTCCGCTTTGTGTGGGGTGCGTCGTCTGGGTGGTGGTGGACCCAACTTTGTCGGGGTAGGTGATTTTTATATTAATACTGTCGCCGTAGGTTGTTCCGGGAGTAGCATTCGCGATGTCCCGTATAGCGCCCTGAACGGTATTACTATCGAGATCAGTGTGAGCACTAGCGATCCGCCGCGTTACATTGCTTCCGGAACCGGCCGATGTCAGGCAAACACCGCTATCTGATGCCACATAAGTATAGAGAGTATTCCAGCCGTCGCGGTGATAATCGGCGGTGTCTTGATCGAAAGTGTTTATAAGATACGGTCCCTTCCAGGTTGCATAACTCTCCAGATTGGTAACAAGATTAGTCAGATTAGACGGGGCGGCGCCGACATCGCGCGTATAGTTCATTATCGCTTTGGCAATATTTTCCATTTCCTTCCGGGTAACATCGGTCTTACCGGCCCTAATGTTTGGGGTCAATGATTTCATTGTTACGCCGGCAATTACCCCGATTATGATAATAAGCATAAGCAATTCAATAAGGGTGAACCCACGTCTGGGAGAACCAATTTTGATGGTTTTTCTATGGCCGGATTCTTTTAACAATTCTTTAATCATATTAAGCGCCTATGTGGTAAAGGTTATGACGGAACCATCGCTAAAGGTTATAGTGAAAGTCCTCCCGGACATATTGGCGGCGTGCATGGCGCAGGATGAATAAAGCCATGGATGGGTACCGAATTTCTTTAAATATATAGTTACTTTCGTGTCGTTGTTTAATATTTTTGACGAAGAGAAAGCTATTGCCACTCCACTACTATCAAGTGGAGCTGTGGAGTCACATACGGTTGTACCCCAATAAATATACTTGTAATATGCCGCATCACCATTGTAGGTTGCCGTTAAGGATGTCAACGTATCTGGCTTTCCGGTGCCGTTGTAGATTTCAAATTGAACACTATCATTTATGGCACCGGAACATGTGCCATAGGCCTTGGCCGAGCCATTGACCAGAACCAAGCCATTGCCGCTGAGAGCATTAGCGACCCGCCAGAGCGCTTTGCCAAATTTGAAATTGCTTGTTGTTAGGGTTAACTTTTGATTAACTGTCAGGTATGAAGTAACGGTATCATGAGTTGAGGAATGGATGGCTGTGATGGTGTGTGTGCCAATCGGAATGCCATTAAAACTATAGGTGCCTGATGCCGTAGGGGTGGTGTTCCGGGTGGTGTCCGAACCGGTTTTGTTCGGGTAGGTGATGGTAATAGTAACACTGTCCCTATAGATTAAGCCGGGAGGAGTATCTTCAATATCCAGAACCGTTCCCCTGACCGTATTGCTGTCCAAATCGGTATGGGCGCCGGCGATTCGCTTGGTAACATTAGTGCCGGAACCGGTCGAGGTAAGGCAGACGCCGCTATCAGCCGCAACATAAGTATATAGAGTATTCCAGGCATCGCGATGAAAATCACTGGTGTCCTGATCGAAACCATTTCGCAGATAAGGACCTTTCCAGGTGGTGTAACTGCCGGGGTTGGTTGTAAGGCCGGTCAGATTGGCCGGAGCGGCGCCGACATCGCGCGTATAAGCCAGTATGGCATCGGCAATAATTCCCATTTCCTTCTTAGAGGCCTCCACTTTTCCCGCCGTGATGCTGGGAGTAATAGCTTTCATGGCCACGCCGGCGGTAATGGCAATGATAATGATGACCATCACCAGCTCAATCAGAGTCATACCCCTCTGCGAAGAAGGACTGTTGAAAAAGCGCATTTTACAGGGGAATGCCATATGTATGTTCCGCGCCATATTTGAATCTGTCATTTCCGTTTCTTTCTTGTCATTTTCCCGCCTTTTCATCGTCATTTCCGTAACAATGACTGTCATTCCCCGCCGCGGCGGGGAATCCAGGGAGGGTGGGAGAGGAGCTGGATCCCGGTCTTCGGGCTTGTTGAAAAAGTCCCCAAAAAGGGAAAAGTGCACCTCTGAAAAAAATGTCATTGGTATTGTCATCCCCGACTTGATCGGGGATCCAGAAAAAGTTCCGTAAGTGCTGAATAATCAATGAATTCTGGATTCCCGCCTTCGCGGGAAAGACAGGAAAAGAGCAGCAATGACAGATTTGGATATTGAGTGGAGCATACATAAGACATTTTTCCATAACATACACTTTTTCAACAAGCCCTAAAGCCTGCCGCGCACAAAACCGTCGCAAAACCCTTCGGGATTTTGCGCTACTTGAGTAAACCGGGTGGTCCGGCATGACGGTAGAAATCGGTTATTCTTTCGCCTCCTGCCAGAAGGATTCCAATTCGTCAAGAGTGAAATCGCCGAATTTGCGGCCCGATTCTTTCACTTTTATCTCGATATAGGCGAATCTTTTCGCAAACTTGGTCAGAGTTTTATTAAGTGCCTGTTCCGGGTTGATCTCCAGTTTCCGTGCCAATGAAGCGGTTACAAAAAGCAGATCGCCTATTTCTTCTTCCAGATGATCTTTATCCCCCGATTTTATCTCCGCTTCAATCTCCTGAATTTCTTCTTTTACCTTATCCATAACTTCTAAAGGTTTCTGCCAGTCAAATCCAACACCGGCGGCTTTCTCCCCAAAGCGAAAGGCCTTCAATAGCGCCGGCGCCGATTTGGGAATTCCTCCAAGAACTGATTTTCCATCCCCCTCTTCAACCTTGATTTTTTCCCACTGGTCGCGGACTTCTTTCGGGTTGAGATCCCGCTTTTTGTCAAAAACATGGGGATGGCGGCTTATCAGTTTTTGCGATATCCCATTTATAGAGTCATTGATATCAAATTCACCCGCCTCTTCAGCAAGCCGGCAATGGAATACAACCTGACAGAGCAGGTCCCCCAATTCCTCACGGAGATCATCAGAATCGGCATTTTCAACCGCCTCGACTACTTCATAGGTTTCCTCAACGAGATATGGCAGAATCGATTTATGGGTTTGCTTCCGGTCCCAGGCGCATCCCTCTGGCGAACGCAGAACGGCGATAATCTGGCGCAACCTGTTAAAAGGTTCTATATCAAAAGGCATACATTCCTTTCCAAATCTTGAATTTAAAACAATAATAACCCAAAATATCTCAATGCGATAAATAAATAAAGCCTTTTTGAGGATTCGTCATTAGCTTGACAAAAGGTATAATTGGCGATATTATTTCTATTTTTGAAAGAGGTTTATGAAAGAGAAAGAGCCGGACAAGCCAAAAGCCCAACCTTATGACCCCAAGGCCGTTGAGGATAAACTATACAAACGGTGGCTGGAATCGGGATTTTTCAAAGGCCATGTCGATAAAACCAAAGAGCCATATTCGATAGTTATTCCGCCGCCCAATGTAACCGATATTCTTCATCTTGGACATGGGCTGAATAACACCATTCAGGATATACTTATCCGGCAGAAAAGAATGTCCGGGTATGAAGCTGAATGGCTGCCGGGGGCTGACCATGCCGGTATCGCCACCCAGGTGGTTGTGGAAAAGCAGTTGGCCAAAGAGGGAACCACGCGACGGGAACTGGGCCGAGAAAAATTCCATGAACGAACCAAGAAGTGGGCTTACCGCAATAAGGATATAATCCTTAATCAACTAAAACGGATTGGCTGTTCCTGCGATTGGGACCGGACTCGATTTACAATCGACGATTCGTTTTCACGGGCGGTAACCGAGGTTTTTATCCGGCTTTACAAAAAAGATTTAATCTATCGAGGGAATCGGATTGTCAACTGGTGTCCCTCCTGCCAGACTTCCCTTTCCGATGATGAAGTTGAATACGAGGAAAAAGACGGCCATCTCTGGTATCTTAAATATAAATTACAGGGAAGCGACGAGTATTTAACAGTCGCTACCACCCGCCCCGAGACTATGCTGGGAGATACCGCGCTGGCGGTCAATCCGAAAGATGCCAAGTATAAGAAATTGGTCGGCAAAACTGTCATCCTGCCGATTCTGGAGCGGGAGATTCCGATTATCGCCGATCCCATTGTTGACCCTGAATTCGGCACGGGAGTAGTAAAAGTCACCCCGGCGCATGACCCGAATGATTTCGAAATCGGGAAGCGGCATGACCTTGAAGAAATAAATATCCTCAATATCGACGGCACCCTAAACGCCAAGGCCGGGAAATTCAAAGGGTTGGATCGTTATGAAGCCCGCAAGCAGTTGGTAAAAGAGTTGGAGAAAAAAGGACATCTTGAGAAGATAGAACCGTATCATCTGGCTATCGGCACCTGCTACCGTTGTCATAAGGATATCGAGCCCTATCTGTCCGAGCAATGGTTTGTCCGGATGGCTCCGCTGGCCGGGCCGGCAATCGAGGCCGTTAAGAATGGGGAGTTGAAATTTCATCCTGATTATTGGTCCAAAACCTATCTTCACTGGATGGAGAATATCCGCGACTGGTGTATTTCCCGCCAATTATGGTGGGGGCACCGAATTCCCGTTTACTACTGTGAGTGCGGGGAAATGATGGTCGCGGCTTCCCTCCCAGAAAAATGCCCCAAATGCGGCGGAACCGAACTGACGCAGGACGAGGATGTGCTTGATACATGGTTCTCCTCATGGCTCTGGCCTTTCTCCACTTTCGGCTGGCCCGAAAGGGACCCGCTTCTGGATTATTT
>JAPLUS010000373.1 GCA_026397495.1 Candidatus Zixiibacteriota bacterium
ATGTTGATAATATCGCCAACAATCTGGCCAATGTTAATACGACCGGATTTAAGAGAAGCAAAGTCGAATTTCAGGATGTTCTCTACCAGAATCTGCGCAAAGCGGGAAGTGCGACAGCCATTGGTACAGCGGCTCCGACCAATTTGGACATTGGCTATGGAACCCGCGCGGTGGCCACCGTGAGGGAGTTTTCGGTCGGAGATTTCGCGCAAACCGGTAGTCCGCTGGATCTGGCTATCTCCGGCAATGGCTTTTTCCAAATTATGATGCCGGATGGAACCACGGCCTACTCCCGTGACGGCGCTTTAAAAATTTCAGCCGAGGGAAAAGTGGTAACCTCTGATGGTTTTTCTCTCACGCCTGAGATAACGATACCGGAAGACGCCACTTCCATCTCAGTCAGCATTGATGGCGATGTTTCGGTTCAGATCATCGGTAATGATACAGCGCAGTCGATAGGAAATATTGAACTGGCCAAATTTATCAATCCGGCCGGTCTTTCGGCGGTGGGACATAATCTATATACACAGACATCAGCATCGGGTAATCCCGTTGTTGGAGCTCCCACTGAGCAAGGACTGGGGAAAATCGACCAGGGGTATTTGGAAGTCTCCAATGTTAGGGTTGTTGATGAAATGGTAAACATGATTGTGGCGCAACGCGCTTATGAATTGAATTCGAAAGTTATTCAAACCAGCGACGATATGACTCAAATTGCGAATAATCTTAAACGATAGATAGGAATAGATTATGACCAAAGACAAATGGATTTGTCTGGCGTTGATAGGCTTCTGGCTGCTTTTGCCATGCAGTACAGTCCGGGGTGATGAAAATTTTGAATATGACCTAAAAAGCCGCATTGTTTCTTCCTATAATTTAGACGCCGGCAAAACAGAGATTGAATTTCGCCGCAATCCGCTTGTCTTAGATCGTAATCAATATGATAGTCTGGAGTTGGTTCGTTTGAGCGAAGCCCCGCTACGCGGCATTCTTCCTCTACAGATTCTTGCTTATAAAGGTGGACAACTGGTAGCCAAGGGGCAAATAAGGATAAAGATAGCGCGGTATGAATATGTTCTGGTTACAGCTGAAAGGATACGGCGCCATGACATGATAACGCCGGATAAGTACAATATTCAGCGTATGGAAATTACCTCATTAACTGATAAGCCCTTAACTAACGACAGCGAGTTGGTAAGCAAATGGACCAAAATCAGTCTCAACCGAGGGCAGATATTAACTTCTGGTCTGGTGGAAGAGGTTCCTCTTATTAAAGCCGGCCAGGGAGTCGCCATACGGTACAAAACGTCCGGATTTGAAATAATGGCGCGTGGGATAGCAATGGAGTCGGGGTATAGGGGAAACTCTATCCGAGTGAAAAATAATCAATCAGGCAAAATAATAAAAGGGATTATCCTCGACGGCGAGGCGGTCAAAATAGAAACACTATAAGGAAACCAATATGAGTATTCGTAAAATCATTTTTTTCATCATTATTCTCCTTCTTCTCCCTTTTTCGCTAAAAGTATGGGCGGGAGATTTTGGTCAGGGGAGTTCTTTGTTCACCGATATTAAAGCCCATAAGGTCGGTGATATACTTACGGTTTTGGTTTATGAAGCCTCTAATGCCACTTCTCAGGCGGAAACCAAAACTGAAAAGGCGGGTAAGTTTTCAACTGAGGGGGGGCCGGGTAGCGGCTCTCTGCGTTTTATCCCATTTTTTGGCGCCAGTGGAGAGAATAAGAATTCCTTCAATGGCAAAGGCGAAAATACTCGTGCCCAAACTCTTCGGGCAAAGATGTCGGTTACAATAGTTGGCGCCAAGGAAAATGGCGATTTGATAATTAAGGGAAGCAGAACCGTAGGGGTCTCCAAGGATAATGAGACTATGACCTTGACCGGCGTGGTTCGCCAAAAGGATATTACGGCGGCCAATACGATTGACTCGTATCTGATTGCCGACGCCAATATTTCCTATACCGGTAAAGGCGCCGCCAATACCTCCAGCCGTCCGGGGCCGATTATTCGTTTTCTTAACTGGATCTTTTAGGAGGCAATATGCCCAATTTTGTATGCACACGATTTTCTATACCGTCATTTATGATAGCGGTGATGCTGCTGGTCCTATCCTTTTATACTCCTGAAGCACAGGGAGCGGCAAGAATTAAAGATATCACCAGAATTCATAGCGATAATGAGACGGATCTGATTGGATATGGCCTGGTAATCGGCCTTGATGGAACCGGTGACGGCAAAGGAGCGCAATTCACCATGCAGTCGCTGGCCAATATGATGCAAAGGATGGGCCTCACGGTCGATCCCGAGCAGTTAAAAGTTAAAAATGTCGCGGCAGTAATTGTAACCTCACGGCTTTCCTCCAATAATAAGATGGGGGATAGAGTTGATGTAACCGTTTCGTCAATCGGCGATGCTTCCTCACTCCAGGGGGGAACATTATTGCTGACCCAGCTATCTTCACCGGACGGCGACGTCCATGTAAGTGCGCAGGGTCCGATTTCAATCGGCGGTTTCAATGTTCAAGCCGACAATGCCAATAAAATAATCAATAACTATACTCTGGTGGGTCGGGTGCCGGCCGGAGGAAATGTCCTTCATCAGCTTGAAGTCAAGCAGGATAGCGGCGAATTGCTTTTATCATTACAGTCAGCCGATTATACAACAGCGGCCCGCATCACTCAAGCTATCAACACCCGCTATGGGCAGACCGCCTATGTTGATGACGCAGCCACAGTGAGGATTAAGATTCCCGATTCGCTATCGCTTCCCAATGATCGGGCTATGTTTATTTCTGATATTGGAAGTATGCAGGTTGATCCCGATCAAACAGCGCGGGTTGTCATCAATGAAAGAACCGGCACCATAGTAGCCGGCCAGAATGTAACCATTGCGGCGGCCGCTATAGCTCATGGGAATATTACGGTCAACATTCAAGCCACGCCAATCGTTTCGCAACCGGAACCGTTCTCACAGGGCCAAACAACAGTGGTTTCCGAATATCAGGTTTCAGTTGATAATGAAAAAGCGCGGGTCATCCATCTCCAGGAAACAGTCTCTTTGGCTGATATTGCCGCGGCTCTGAATCAGATTGGCGCGGCGCCACGCGACATTATTGCCATTTTTGAAGCCCTCCGGCAAGCCGGAGCGCTGAGAGCCGAGTTGATAATAATTTAATCTAAAGTTATATGAAAATACCTGCCTCAATGGAAAACAATATTTGTGTGGGGGGTACCCGATCGATTCCTCTAAAAAAGCCACATAATATTAAGGAAGATAAAGTAAAGCTGTATAAATCGGCCAAAGAGATGGAATCTCTTTTCCTCTATTATGTACTAAAAGCCATGCGGCAGACAATTCCCGAAGGCGATAAAACCGAGCAATTGGGCATGGGCTTGGGAATGGGGAAAGATATCTATACTCAAATGTTTGACGAAGAGCTGGCAAAAAATATATCCGGGAAAGGGAGTAACAGTTTGGCCAATCTGCTATATAAATCCCTTGAAAGGACAGTGGAAAAAGAGAGTGGAATGGTTACCGGTGAGGGAAAGGCGGTCTCCGCAATGCTTCCCAGAGCCAAATTCATAAAGATAAGTCCCGAAAAAATAGACCCCATTGAACTTAACCAAAGGCCGGCTGGAGTCAATCCGGATCACCAGGGCGATTCCGGAAAGGTCGCTTCCAAAGGAATTATTTCCATTAGGAATATGAATCAGAATTTAGACGAAAGTAAGGTCAATGAGACAACGGATAAATCGTCGACCGCTATTGGCAGTGCAAAGCAAGCGGCAAACGATTTTAGTCATATTATTAAGAGAGCCGCTGAAAAATATAGCCTAAATCCATCTCTGTTGAGTTCCATAATAAAGGCAGAGTCAAATGGAAATCCCCGCGCGGTTTCTCCGGCGGGAGCCAAGGGATTGATGCAATTGGCCGATACTACCGCCGCCGATATGGGAGTTAAGGATGTTTTTAATCCCGAAGAAAACATTGAGGCCGGTGCGAAATTCTTAAGACGGCTAATTGATAAATTTGGGGATATCAAGAAAGCGCTGGCTGCCTATAACGCCGGGCCGGAAAAAGTGAAACAATATGGGGGAATACCGCCATATCCCGAAACGGTGCGATATATCCAGACGGTGCTTGGAGATATTCCAGATCAAACTTATAAGTATGAATAAACAAAAGAGCTAAAGAGATTTGTAATAATGCCGAAAGAAATAATTGAAAGTAGTTCAAATTCTGAACTGGTATTGGAACTGGTGGAATTGCTGAGGAAGGAAGCGTCTCTATTTGAAACATTCCTGGAGCTTCTGGAACGGCAACAAAAAGCGCTCGTAAAAAATGATATCAGTGTCCTAAACGAAATAACGGAAAGACAGCGAGAGAAAATAGTTGAAACGCGGATTCTGGCTGAAAGACGGGAGATATTGGTTAAGAGGCTCTCCGCTCGGGGTGACCTAAGAGAGAATCTAACCATTACCAGATTGATTGAGTCGGTATCCTCGAATCAGGCTATGATTCTCGAGGAATTAAGGCAGACGATATTTGACTTGAATGAAAAGATTTCCAAGATACGGACACAGAACGAGATGCTTATCAATCATTCGCGGGAAAATATAATGAAGACGATGGAACTTCTGGGGCGAATCAAAATTTCGGATCATAATTATCACAGCGAGGGGAAGTTAAAGTCGGTGCCAACCAACCTTGCCCTTGATAGGAGGGTCTGATGGCAGGCTTACTTGATGGATTGGAAATAGGCAAAAGAGCTCTATTCACGAATCAGTTGTGGTTAAATACCATCGGCCATAATATCGCCAATGTCAATACTCCTGGATACAGCCGGCAAAGAGTGGATATACATCCGACCGATCCGCAAGATTCTCCACAGGGAAGTATCGGGACCGGTGTGGAAGCGACGGGAATCAGGCAAGTTCGCGATCTCTTCTTGAATCAGCAATATAGGAATACTAATAAATCTTTGGGACAATGGACGGCACGCGATAAAACCCTTTCGCAAATTGAAGCCTTATTCAACGAGCCCAAGCCCGGTTCATTGAGTGACCTTCTGGATAAATTCTGGGCCAGTTGGTCGGGGCTTTCCGTTGATCCTACGTTAACCTCGGCCAGAACTGATTTGGTGGCGCAGACCAAGATGCTGACCGGCGGATTTAACCGCATCTACAATCAACTGCAGGATCTTTCTAAATCGGTGGATAATGATATTGTCTTATCGATTGATAAGGTCAATCAGATAGCTTCCGACATTGCGACCCTCAATCAGCAGATATCCCGCTCTGAGTTGGGTGGACAGACCGCCAACGATTTGCGTGACCGGCGTGATTATCTGATAGATCAATTGTCAGAATATGTTGATGTCAATGTTCGTGAGCAGAAAAATAATACCACGACTGTTTATATCGGCTCCCTGGCCATTGTCGATGGCACATCGTCATATAAAATCGGCACCAGAAAGATAAACTCCGGAGAAATGACTACCAATCAGATAGTTTGGGAAGGAACTACCAAGGAAATCAAAAATTTTGATGGTCAATTAAAAGGGCTTATTGATACGCGCGACAGTATTGTGCCCCAATATATGGGGCTTCTTGATGAAATGGCTCAGGGGCTGATTACCAGTGTCAACGCCATACATCAAACCGGGTATGGACTTTCCGACTCAACGGGCTTAAATTTCTTTGACCCGCTAAAATTTGGCGCGGCCACAATTTCGATTAATTCCGACATTGAAAGGGATAATAGCCTAATTGCCGCGGCCGGAGCGGAGGGGCAACCAGGTGATAATAGCAAGGCTCTGGCCATTTCGTACTTACGGAATTCTTCCGTTATGCTCGGCGGTACAGCCTCAATAAGTGAATTTTATAGTTCAATGATAGGCAAGATTGGGGTTGAGGCAAGTAAAGCGAAAAATTCGAAAGATAATTATGAGCTTTTGGCGGGGCAGGTGGATAGTGCCCGACAGTCCATTCAAGGAGTGTCTCTTGATGAAGAAATGACGCAGATGATAAAATATCAACATGCTTTTGATGCGGCCGCACGGGTAATTACGACAATGGACCAGGCGTTGGCTACCATCATACAGGAGATGGGAATAGTTGGACGTTAGTTTCCATATGGATAAACATTAAATTCGACCACGGAGGGTAGTTTGCTGATACTGACAAGGAAGTTGGGCGAATCGATTACGATTGGTGATGAAATAAAGGTTACCATATTGGGAGTTTTTGGACGACAGGTTCGGATCGGCATTGATGCGCCGGCCAAGGTTGTCGTTCACCGCGAAGAAATTTATGTCAAGATCCAAAATGAAAATCGAATCGCAGCCAAATCAATGAAACAAGAC
>JAPLUS010000112.1 GCA_026397495.1 Candidatus Zixiibacteriota bacterium
AGCGCATCTTCATTACCGGTACGGACCAGCCCTTTATCGGTTTTACCGGCTACGGAGAATTTAAGACTCAAAATCTTCCCAAAAAATAATTACTTAAATTATAACCATAGAATTATAAAAAAATCTTCTTTTAGCAACAAAAAAATGCAGTAATGGATATCTTTATCAGGCAATAAAGTAAAAAAAGAGAACTTATCGGGGCGTGAGAATATCAAAGACCGGATGAATTGTCATTTCAAGATCATCATTTTTTTAAAAGAAGAGAACCTGGCGGCCTTAAGGCGATAAAAATAGACACCGCTGGCCAGGGACTGGGTGGAATAGCCAAAGGAATGGGGGCCGGCCATTTTGAAGCCTAAATCCAGCGCCTGCACCTTTTTCCCAAGCAGATCATATATCTCGAATGTCACCTTAGCGCCGACCGGCAAATCATAGGCAATAGTCGTGGCCGGATTAAAGGGGTTGGGATAATTCTGATACAGAATAAAATGACTTGGGGTAAGCCCTTTATCTTCAGGGATATCGGTCATAATAATGCGAGTAATAACGGCACTTTCAATGTGGATTGACGTGTCCATTCCGACATTCACCCGAAAAGCCGCTATATCCGAAGTGTCATACGGAATTTGTGTGGGAATATAAAGATCAAAATATAAGGTGTCTGTCGCATTGGGGGCAACATAGGAGAAACCCGGTTTGGGCTTGATGGTCCAGCCATTTGATGATTGGGCGACAATTTTGTGGAAGTCTAACCCTTCCCCGGTATTGCGGACCACAATACTATATCGAATAGTATCTCCGGGAACAGCGTCTTGACCCGAAGGATATGATGCAATTTCCGCACCAACGGCGGCCAAAGCCGATAAATTAAGCTCATGTCTGGAACCAAAGCCATCCCAGATAGGATTATCCGGACCGTGATAATCGGCCGGGCGGCCATTAATTGCAAAAACTATCGCTTCGCCTACTCCGGCTCCTTCATATATACCGGAAGAATATTGATCATCTCCATAGACAGGCATAAAACCATATCTTCCCGGAAACGAGACCGTATCCATCCCGCAGAAGATACCGCCAGGGGCGTAGGCCTCAATGATCGAACCTACCGGTATCGGTTTTCCATTATATGTGGTGGCCGAACCATAAAAATCTACCCAAATATTGGTGGGCGTCACCCCTCCGAAAGCGGCGGAGATTAATAATAAAAATATTGCGCCTGTAATCGGAATGTCCGTCAAATTGGTCTTCACTATACCATTCCTTTTACCTTCCGGCCCCCGCCGTTAGGCGGGGGGCCGGAGAGGAGTCTAAATACGCAAGATCTACTTCATCAACAACATCTTGCGGGATTGCTCAAAGCCGGCGGTCTTCAACTGGTATAAATATATACCTGATGCGACCGACGCGCCATTGGCATCAACACCATTCCAAATCACCCGGTTCTGTCCAGTCTTGGCGATACCATCAAAGATTGTGGCAATCTTTGTACCCAGGATATTATAGATATCAACCGTAGCATGAGCAGCTGCCGGTACAGAGAAAGTGATATTGGTTGTCGGGTTGAACGGGTTAGGATAGTTCTGCAACAAGCTGTATTTGTTAGGAACAACCGGCTCGTCATCGTCGGTGCCGGTTGCGCCCGTCAGCCTGCTGATCTCAATCCTGTCGCCATTGTCAGTCCAGGAGAGCGTAGTATCGGCGAATTCCTCACCAACTTTAAGACGGAACCCTTCGCCCACTTCCAGACCACCATCAGTGTATTCACCCTTGCCATAAATTGGCATGAACTTCAGCAAACCACCATCGCCGACAGTTCCGGCACCGACGACGCGGCCATCAGACGCAACTGCCAGCACTTCAGTGCCGTTAGGAACAATCTTGTCGTCCACAGTTAGACCAAGGGAGTACAGATTAACCCAGACGTTGGTCGCCACAACCTTATGGTTGACAGCCGCCTTATCCAGTCCGGCTATGGTCTGACGGAAAACGACTTTGGGACCGGAGCCTGGATAGACTAACCTATCGTCGGTGTTAATCTTAACCCAGTAGCCAAAGCTCGGACGCATCAAAGGAAGTGTTGAGTAATCCGGCAGCAGGGGATCATAGGTCTGAGCCCCGCCATCATAACCGAGAGCGACAATCAAGTTGTTGGCAAGGCAGGCAAGGGCACGCGGAGTAGAATCCTCCACCTGCGGCAGATAAGAAACCAGATTCCAGCTCGCCTCGAGATCGATAGGAGTGACGGCCGGCACCGGAATACCGACAACAGTCAGTTCTCTGTCGCAAGTCATCTTGACCCAATAACCGTGGAAGTGATCTACCTCGCGGAGCGAGCTTGCACTCGATAGTTTGGGATCATAAGTCAAGCCGACTTCTTCAAAGCCCAGGACAACATCAATGCAGTCGAGAATGTCGGCAAAAACCACTTCAATTGAATCAACAGGAGTATCCACATTCCAGGAAATCAGGTTCCAACCCTTCTTGAGGGAAATGGTCCGACTCTCGTAGACGATCTCCAGACAGTTTTCAATACTAGCACCAAAAGCTGTCCAGATATTCCCCCCATGGGAAATCGCAGGAGATCCATTAATGAAGAAACTGATAGCATCACCGGGTACAGCACCCTCATCCTCGGCTGTTCTAGCTTCATCGCCATAGACCGGCATAAAGCCGTAGAGCCCGGCCCTCTTCACAAAGAAGGTTCCGCAATGAATGC
>JAPLUS010000047.1 GCA_026397495.1 Candidatus Zixiibacteriota bacterium
GCCGGGCTTGTTTTCACCTATGGCCGCATGGCCAAAGCCCGCCGCCATGCTGTCGTCATCTTCAGTGTCATGCTGGTGCTGTTCATTGGCGGGCTAGCTTTGTCGCTCTATAGCGAGTACTCTGTAAATTCAGCTCTTGGCATCAAGTGCAATCTGGAAGGCAAGGAGACCCGTCTCGGTATCGCCAACAGTGTTTTATGGTCAGTCTCCACAACTGCTGCCTCAAACGGATCAGTTAATACTATGCATTCCAGTTTGTCGCCTCTCTCGGGAGGGGTGTCGATATTCAATATGATGCTGGGGGAGATAATCTTTGGCGGAGTGGGGGCGGGTATGTACGGCATGATCCTGTTTATATTATTGACTGTCTTCCTGGCCGGGCTTATGGTGGGACGAACACCGGAGTACTTAGGAAAGAAAATTGAGGCTCGTGAAGTGCAAATGGCTATGCTGGCCATATTGGGAACCAACGCCGTAATAAAAATCGGTTCCGGAGTAACTTGTGTCCTGCCGATAGCCTTGGCCGGTCTGGCCAACAAGGGCCCTCATGGTCTGAGCGAAATATTATATGCTTTCACTTCGGCCGCCGCCAATAATGGCAGCGCCTTCGCGGGTTTGAACGCTAACACCAATTTTTATAATATTATTCTGGGAATCGCCATGTTGATTGGCCGCTTTGTTATCATCATACCCAGCCTGGCTATCGCCGGAAGCCTGGCCGCCAAGAAAATTTCTCCCTCTTCGGCGGGAACCTTCGCAACCGATAACACGATGTTTGCGATAATTCTGATGTCGGTAATATTAGTAGTCGGCGCCCTGACTTTTCTCCCGGCTCTGAGTCTTGGGCCCATTATGGAACACTTCTTGATGCGCGGCGGGGCAACTTTTTAGGAGCATATATGTCACGAAGAGATTCAAATATGATTGATAGAGCGCTTGTACTAGCTGCCCTTAAAGATTCCTTCGGCAAATTAAAGCCCAAAACGCAGATGCGCAATCCGGTGATGTTCGTTACTTATGTAGGCGCCATTCTGACGACCATATCATTTATCGGCGGGTTTTTCCGAGGTGTAACGTCCGCATTTGAATTGCAGATCAGTGTCTGGCTCTGGTTTACAGTAATTTTTGCCAATTTTGCCGAGGCCTTGGCCGAAGGGAGGGGAAAAGCCCAAGACGAAAGTCTGAAAAGGACCCGAATCCAGCTATTTGCAAGGCTTATAAAAAATAAAAAGGAAATCAGAGTGCCGGCAACAGAGCTTCGAAAAGATGACATAATAATATGTGAGGGAAATGATATTATTCCGGCCGACGGCGAAGTAATCGAAGGAATCGCCAGTGTCGATGAATCGGCTATAACGGGGGAATCAGCCCCTGTAATTCGCGAAAGTGGCGGCGATAGAAGCGCTGTCACCGGTGGGACCAAAGTCATAAGTGATCGGATAGTTGTCAGGGTAACTTCGGAACCGGGTAATGCCTTTATTGATCGCATGATTGCTCTTATCGAGGGGGCCAAACGACAGAAAACGCCCAACGAAATAGCGCTGGGTATCGTCCTGGCCGCATTAACCATCATATTTCTTCTTGCCGTCACAACTCTCAAATTTTTCGCTGATTACAGTGGCGCTGCCTCGAGCCAGGATTTAAGAAATGTGGTGACTGTCCCGGCCCTAACGGCACTTTTCGTTTGCTTGATACCAACCACCATCGGAGGATTGCTTAGCGCCATCGGGATTGCCGGTATTGATCGGCTGGTACGCCGCAATGTCATTGCCAAGAGCGGACGGGCCGTGGAAGCCGCCGGTGATATTGATGTTCTCTTACTTGACAAAACCGGTACAATCACGCTGGGCAACCGAATGGCTACAGAATTTATTCCGGCCCCGATGTACCTGACCCAACATCTGGCTGAGGCCGCCCAACTGGCTTCGCTGGCCGATGAGACCCCCGAAGGACGATCCATTGTGGTTTTGGCTAAGGAGAAATTTGATTTGCGGGCTCAGACTCTTACGCTCAGCCAAGCGAGATTTATTCCTTTTTCGGCGCAAACGCGGATTAGCGGGGTAGACATTTTTGAGCCCGATGGTTCAATCGCTTTACGGATTCGAAAGGGCGCCATTGATTCCATTCGCTCTTATGTGGAACAAAACGGCGGTGTTTTTCCCGATGAAGTTCAGAGGGTGGTTGAGGCTATCTCGGCCACTGGTGGGACTCCCTTGGCGGTGGCTGATGATACCGGGGTTCTGGGGGTAATCCATCTCAAGGATATTGTTAAAGGTGGTATCAAGGAGAGATTTCTGGAGCTCCGCAAAATGGGAATACGGACGGTCATGATCACCGGCGATAATCCTCTCACAGCGATGGCCATCGCGGCGGAAGCGGGTGTCGATGATTTTATTGCTCAGGCTACGCCGGAGACGAAACTTGAGAGAATCCGTCAAGAACAACAAAACGGGCATCTGGTCGCTATGACCGGGGATGGCACCAATGATGCCCCAGCGCTGGCACAAGCCGATGTCGGTGTCGCCATGAACACCGGTACTCAGGCGGCTCGTGAAGCGGGCAATATGGTTGATCTTGACAGTAATCCGACTAAACTGATTCAAATTGTTGAAATCGGCAAGCAACTGCTGATGACGCGCGGCGCCCTGACCACTTTCAGCATCGCCAATGATGTCGCCAAGTATTTTGCCATTCTTCCCGCCATGTTTGGGACGCTCTATGCCTTTTCGGGAACGAACAACGGTCCCCTGGCGGCCTTAAATATAATGCACCTGCATTCGCCGCAGAGCGCTATTTTAAGTGCTGTTATTTTTAACGCTCTTATTATTATTGCTTTGATTCCTCTGGCTCTGCGAGGTGTGGCTTACCGGGCACAAACGGCTTTGCTGCTCCTGCGTCGCAACCTTCTTATGTATGGTTTGGGCGGCCTTCTGGCTCCCTTTATAGGCATAAAGCTAATTGATATTATTATTACCCTATTCCGTCTGGCATCATAACGGAGAAATCGTATGAAGACAATCGTTACAGCCGCCAAGCTTATGTTGGTTATGACTCTGATCACCGGATTAGCATATCCTCTTTTGATTAGCGTCGTCGCGAAGATTTTCTTTGCCAATAAAGCGATGGGGAGTCCCATTCTAAAAAATGGTGTCTTCATCGGATCCGCGCTGATCGGACAGAATTTCACCGGACAGCGATATTTCTGGCCGCGGCCGTCTGTCATTGACTACAATCCCCTTCCATCAGGTGGGAGTAATCTTGGCCCGACCAGCGCCGCGCTTAAAGATATCATAGCCGAAAGGCGGGCCCTATTGCAGGCAGTTTATGGCAAAGAGAAAGAAATTCCCAATGATTTGCTTTTTGCCTCGGCCAGCGGACTTGACCCGCATATTAGTCCGGAAGCCGCACGCTACCAAGTTGACCGAATAATCAAAGCACGAGATCTTGACCAATTGACAAAAACTTCCTTCCTTAATCTTATTGATAAATATACCGAGAGTCCGATTCTGGGCTTACTGGGAGAACCCCGAGTCAATGTGCTTAAATTAAATCTCGCTTTGGATTCATTAGCAGGAGTATTGAAATAATGCCCGAACCACTCCGCCCCAATCCCGATGAACTTCTGGCCGCCATCAGGAAGGATGAGAGTAAATCGCATTCCGGCCGCCTGAGAATATTTTTCGGCATGGCGGCCGGGGTGGGGAAAACTTATGCCATGTTGAAAGCGGCCCAAGATCGTCTTAAAGAGGGTGTGGATATGGTCATCGGGACAGTCGATACGCATCACCGAGCCGAGACCGAAATGCTTCTAGCCGGACTTCCCCTTATTCCTCGTAAGAGGATTACATATAAAGACACTGCTCTTGAAGAAATGGATATTGATGCTATTCTGGCGCGGCGACCGCAATTGGTACTGGTCGATGAACTGGCACATAGCAACATTCCCGGCTCACGCCACCCCAAAAGGTGGCACGATGTTGTTGAATTGCTTGATGCCGGAATTGATGTATATACTACCATCAACGTCCAACATATTGAAAGCCGCAAAGAATCAATTGAGAGCGTTGTCGATATTAAGATTCGTGAAACTGTCCCTGATTCCATTCTGGAACGTGCTTATCAGATCATTCTAATTGATATTGCGCCGGCCGAACTACTAAAACGACTAAGCGAGGGCAAGGTTTATCTCGGCGACCTGGCCGAGGCGGCCGCCCGGAATTTCTTCAAGGAGGACCGTCTTACCGCCCTGCGCGAGATTGCCCTGCGGCTGACGGCCGAAAAGGTGGACAATCAATTGCAGGACATGATAACGGTCAGAGAGTCTGATACTGTCTGGAAGGCGACCGAACGATTGATGGTGGCGGTGAGCCATAGCCCATACTCTGAGGGACTCATTCGAGCCACGCGGCGGCTGGCTTTCGGCATGGAAGCGCCCTGGATTGGAGTGCATGTCGATACCGGTATAGCTCTCTCGGATCAGGATAAAGCGACTCTGGCCAAAAACCTTTCTCTGGTAAGAGAATTGGGCGGCGAAGTTGTCTCCACTGCTGATCTGGATATTGCTCAGGCCCTGCGGAGAATTGCTCGGCAGCGCAATGTTACCCAGCTCATTGTCGGGCGCCCCGGGCGCCGACAGTTTCGGGATTTGCTCCATGGCGGAACCATATTGGATCGGCTGGTCAGGGAGAGCGAGAGTTTCGACGTACATGTTTTGCGTCAGGAAACCAAGCGGAGCGCCGTATCAAAAGATCATTTGAAAATTGAATATAAATCGGGAATGTCGATTTATGGTTTGGTTATAAGCGCCGTGGCCGTAGTTGCCTTGATTGATAGCCTTTTACTTCCCCTTATTGGCTATCGGGCAGTAGGTTTCATATTTCTGCTAACCGTTCTTGTTATGGGGATGCTCGTCTCGATAGGCCCGATTCTTGTCGCTGCTGTCATGAGCGCTCTCATCTGGGATTTCCTTTTTATTCCACCATACGGAACTTTTCGAATTTTAGCTCCCGAGGATATCGCCATGTGTGGAGCCTATCTTTTCGTGGCTATTGCCACTGGGACACTCACCAACCGGATTCGGAAAAGAGAACGGATGTTGCGTCTTCGCGAGGAGCGCACGCAAGTGCTTTATGATATCGTTCGGACTATGGCGGCCAGTCACAATAGGCAAGAGTTCATGTCTCTGACGGCCGAAAAACTGGGAGCGATTCTTGACGGGAAATGCTCCATAGCTGCGTCAAATCAGGACGGGAGATTGGAGCGGAAAATTTTCCCGTTTCGTGAATGGTCCCAGATCGATAGGGAATGGGCCGTCGCCCAATGGGCTTTTGAGCATGGCAAGCAAGCGGGATGGTCAACCGATACGTTGCCGTCTGCCGATGGCATATACATACCTTTACGAGGAACCTCGGAGACGGTCGGCATATTGGCTTATCATCCCCAAGGAAAAGTGCGCCTTCTTCAGGAAGAAGAGAATCTTCTTTCCACAGTGGCCCGACAATTGGCGATTTCGTTGGAAAGGGAATTGCTCCAGGAACGGTCACAGCAGGCCGAGAGGTTGGCGGAATCGGAAAAGCTTTATCAGACCATTCTTAACTCCGTTTCCCATGAAATTCGTACTCCTCTGACCGCCATAATAGGCTTCACTTCGGCTCTTCAAAGCGACCAACTAAGTGCCAATACCGAAAGCCGCCGGCAAATTCTAGGTGAATTAAGCGACAACGCTGAACGTCTAAATAATGTGGTGACGAATTTGCTTGATTTGTCTCGCCTTAATTCAGGAATGCTCAGCTTGAAAAAAGACTGGCATGACATAAATGATTTGATCGCCGTAGTTCTTGGTGAATTGCAGAAAACCCTGTCGGATCATCCTATTATCACTAGAAGTGCCGAAAGCTTGCCTTTGATACAAATTGACTTTAATCTATTTAAACAAGCGTTGATCAACCTATTGTCAAACGCCGCCGCTTATACCCCTTCAGGTACAACAATTGAACTGGAAATAACGGTAACCGGAGGCGCGGTAACCCTGAAAATCATAGATAACGGCCCAGGCATTCCGTCGGAATTTCTGCCATATTTGTTTGATAAATTCTATCGCGTTCCCGGGACGCCTTCCGGCGGTACCGGTATCGGACTAGCCATTGCCAAAGCGATTGTTGAGATGCATGGCGGGATAATTGAAGTCGTCAATATTCCCAAGGGGGGGGCCTGCTTTTCAATCAAGCTCCCCATCGAAAAGCAGCCAGAACTGCCCAAAGAAAGTGAGAATCTATGATGGGGGCCCGCGTTCTGGTTATTGATGATGAAACCGCCATCCGGCGTCTATTGAAAATTAGTCTCGTGGTTGAAGGATACACTCTTCTGGAAGCTTCCGGAGGGAAAGAGGGGCTGGTGATGGCTTCCATGCAGCGTCCAGAATTGATAATTCTTGACATAGGATTACCCGACATTGATGGACTAACCGTCCTTAAGAGATTGCGCGAATGGTCAACGATACCAGTCATTGTCTTGACTGTTAAAGATT
>JAPLUS010000251.1 GCA_026397495.1 Candidatus Zixiibacteriota bacterium
CCCAGATGGGCATGAAAATCATCATCTTGGATCACAAAATCAAGGACCGGCAGAAATTTAGTCAATTTATATACCGCCCCGGCCCTAAAAGCATACGGTAATTGATATTTTTCTTCTCTTATCTGCATCTTAGGTCCCAGATTCATACCAGCCAGGCCGATATTAAGCTTGGATGTCAATTGAGCCAAGAGACCGATATCGATATTAAAAGCCGAACCTCGATAGGATTCTATTTTTTCAAATATCCATCCGGCCATAAAACCAACCGCGATATTTTTGTCGAGCTTCATGGAAAGACCGGTCTTGAAGGATATATCATGGGCATCAAAAGGATAGTACGTGCTTGTTGCCGTATTTCCCCGGCCCTGTATATCGTCCACGACCGCGAAGTTAACACCGGCTGAATAGGTTATTGATTTTTTTTCAAATGACGCATAGACGTTTTCGAGTCGAATATTCTCCCAGTAAGAATTATATCCGACCGAAGCCGCCAGAGGCCCAATTCCGCATGGTGAAGCCGGATTATAAGCTCCGGAATAAGGGTCATTACTTACAGCGGTAAAAGCGCCGCCCATTCCGCTGGGCCGGGCGCCTATCTCGACACTCAGAAGCTTGACTCCGCTTCCCGCATATGATAAAGGTCCACTCAGAATGATTATCATTGCCAAAACAAAACTGCAAAGCCGTTTCATAATAAAATCTTTTTTAAAAATTGAGATCAAAACTAATAATATGGTCGCTTCCTTCATCAATTCGCTCGGCGGAAAAAGCATAATTAACAGAGAGCTCCATTTTATTTATAATAAATCCGCACCCCAAACCGGCTGTAATATTTCCCTGATTCAAACCGGCCCGAAGTAATAGATGGTCGATTACATTATACTCTCCCCCGAAATATGCCGCCAGAGTCTGCTTAAAATTCTTTTCCAGATCAGCCGCCACCAGCAGTTTTCGGTCAAAGGCACGGAAAGAACCTCCCAGGGTCGCGACCGGCGGAAATTTGTCCGTTTGCGTAGCCGATAATTCCTCGGCATCATGATTCCAATTGTATTTGGAGGCAATATTGCTCATCACCAACCCGATTTTTATATCCGTTATAGCTTTGCCTTCCAAGTTTCCCCCGCCGATCAGAGAATCCGGGTAAATCATTACTCCCAAATTAACTCCGATTGAAGTCGCATTGATATCGGCTATCTCTTTGTAATAATAGTTGAGTTTTGTCCCAGCCCCCAAAAAAGGAGTAAACTGCTTGGCGAAGGAAATACTGAAGGCATGCTCATTGGAAGAGATAGTTGAACCGGTCTTGTGGCCGCTGCCGTCTCGTCGATCCACCTCGCCATAGCCGGCATACAACCAGCCGATTCCCAGAGTGGATTGAAGGCGAGTAGGCAAGATAACCGATATATGGCCCAGTTTTCTACCCAATTGCATTACCCGATAGGAACTGGTCAGAGTCTTCCGGATAATGGCTGTGGCACCGGCCGGATTATACATCAGTCCGGCGCCGTCATCTGATATACCGACATAAGCGCCGCCCATAGCGGCCGGACGAGCCTGCACCGCCAGATTCAGGAAAGCTCCGGCATACCCCCCATCTTCAGATTCCGCCAATGCACCCTGAGATAGGGCAATCAAAGCCACACT
>JAPLUS010000167.1 GCA_026397495.1 Candidatus Zixiibacteriota bacterium
CTTATCGCGATTGCCTGGGACACTGGGCGTATCCGCGACGGCCAATACACTGCCCAACAGCTCCTGCTGCGCCAAGAGCGGATCAGTACCTGGTCAACCGATGAGGAGAGGGGACAGATGATGGTCTACTGCCGAGAGCATCTCTCCCATCTCATACAAGGATTGGTCCAGGTTTTCACCACGACACAACAGCGCGATCTCCTCTTTAACCACGCGCTCACGGACAAGGACCGGGACTCAAACTCGCTGCCACAACCCGAACCCTACCACCAGGCGTTCACCGGTAATGAAGAGCGGATGAACCTCGCCCGGTGGCTCATGCGCCAAGCCAAGCTCATCTCCACGCGCAGTTGGCTAGCATGGGTCATTCACTTCGAGCTGGTCTCACTACCCGGAATCGGGCCACGCCTCACGCAACGTATCGAGCTGGAACTCGGACGGTTGTATGGCGAAGAGCTTGGGATAGCACTCAAGCTTCTGGGACAAGCCAAGTCTCAGACTGCCTGAACCCCACCCGTTGTGCCGGCTGGCACCACTCACCCTCGTGATTGGTGCCCGCCGGCCTTTTTTTATTTACTCTTGACAAAAAATCTACATGCTTTAATATTAGGGTACCTATACCTAGGGTATGGGTCACTTAATAAATATCTAACTATATGAACAAAGAAAAAGCTTTGATTAACTTCAAAAAAGCGCAGAGCTTGCTCAAAAAAATCATCGGGATGGTTGAAAATGACGAGTATTGCATTGACATCATGCAGCAAAATTTAGCTGCCCTCGGTCTTTTGCGCTCGGCTCATGAAATGTTGTTTGAAGGACACTTAAAAACCTGTTTTAAGAGCGCCATGGAATCGAAGCAAGAAGCAAAAAAGAAAAAAATGATTGAAGAAATTCTACGCGTCACCAAGCTCTATAATAAATAAACCCGACCCCGCCATAGGCGGGGCATCAGGGCGGGTTTGTTGGCAAAGTTGCAGCTCCGCTGCATTTACCTGCCTTCATCCCGACCTACGGCGGGTATTCAGGCTAATATCCAATAACTTTTTAAAATGAAAATAAAGGAGAAAATATTCTTCGTTTATGGAATGCATTGCGCTTCCTGCGAAGTATTGATTGAAAAAAAAGTTCTAAAAATTAAAGGAGTAAAGTTTGCCCAAGCCGATACAGTTAAAGGTGAGCTTATTATTGAATACGAGGGGCAAGAGCCGAAAATAGATCTTTTGAATTCTCTTTTTAGAAAAGAAAACTATCGTTTTTCAGAACAACAAATAAAAAATCAAGGGAAAGAATCACCAAAAAGCATAATCGGCGCATTGATAATCGCCGGTGTATTAATACTAATTTTTTATCTTCTTAGCCGTTCTGGTATTGGCGGATTTTTAAACGTTAATGCCAAATCATCACTGCCCACTTTTTTTGTTTTCGGTTTAATCGCCGGCGTCTCGAGCTGCGCCGCGCTTGTTGGTGGGATTATCCTTTCCATGTCCAAACAATGGGCCGATCTCTATTCAGTTGAATCGTCATTCGCTAAAAAAACCTCTCCTCTTATTCTTTTTAATCTCGGACGATTAATTTCCTATGCTCTTTTTGGCGCCATTTTGGGTTTAATCGGCAGCAAAATCGCCTTAAGCTTTCCTTTTTCGTCGGTTTTAGTTCTTATCATTGCCATCATTATGATAATTCTCGCTTTGCAAATGTTAGGCATAAAATATTTTCGCAATTTCCATTTCTGCCCTGTGGTTTCACCCTGACCGCCCAAGGGCTGGCCCTTCTTTCAGGTAACGCCTTGCAAGGAAGTTCAATTATGGTTATTTTTGCTCTTGGCACCTTACCCTCTCTTTTGGCTATCGGTTTTGGCAGTATCAAATTATTGGAAAAACAGCATCTTGCCTCGGTTTTTGTAAAAGTTGCCGCAATTTTAGTTTTATTTTTTGCACTCTATAATATTAATGCTCAATTCAATGTTCTTGGTCTGCCTAACTTTTCAAGTATTAATTTGCAAAAAAAAGTAACTCCAAAAACAAACAACAATGATAATGATCTGCCGCCAATCGTTGACGGCAAACAAGTTATAAAAATGCAAGCCAATTCCTCCGGTTATACTCCGAATACGTTTAAAGTTCGTACCAATGTGCCAGTGCGCTGGGAAATAACTGATACCGGCACCAGCGGCTGCACCAACGCCGTGCTTTCAAAGTCGCTCTTTCCTGACCCTATACAATTATCTCCAGGGAAAACCAGTATTCAGGAATTCACTCCCACCGCACCCGGCAATTACCGTTTTAGCTGCTGGATGGGAATGGTCAACGGTTCAATCGAAGTAGTTGATACTA
>JAPLUS010000295.1 GCA_026397495.1 Candidatus Zixiibacteriota bacterium
CTTGTCATAATCGATTTCCGGGAAAATAATTTGCTCCTTAATACCAAGATTAAAATTGCCTCGTCCGTCGAATGATTTCGGGGAAATCCCCCGAAAATCTCGTATCCGGGGAATAGCCACATTGGCCAGACGGTCAAAAAATTCATACATCCATTCCCGGCGCAGAGTAACCATCGTTCCAATCTTGACTCCCTTTCTCAATTTGAAATTGGAGATAGATTTTCGCGCTTTGGTCATGACCGGCTTTTGACCGGTAATCTTCGCTAAGTCCTCAACGGCGGCATCCAACGCTTTGGCGTTGGCCAGAGCTTCACCCACCCCGATATTGATGGTAATTTTGCTCAGTCGCGGAACTTCCATAATGGAAGAATACCGGTTATTTTTCATCATTCGAGGCACAACTTCCTTATAGTAATAATCTTTCAATCTGGCCATATCAATTACCTATTACAAAGCTTCGCCGCATTTACGACAGAGGCGTATTTTGGTCTTTTTCCCTTCGGTTTCTTCCAAAATCTTATAACTGACTTTGGTCGGAGCCGAACAGGATTTACAAAAGAGGGCTACCTTAGCGCGATGAATAGGCGCTTCCTTCCGGACAATTCCCCCTTTGGGGTTGCGCCGAGAAGGGCGCGTGTGACGCGCCATGAGATTAACGCCCTCGATAATCAGACGGTTCTTGCTTGGAAAGACATGAAGCACTTTACCTGTTTTTGGTTTATCAGACGTACCCCGGTCTTTCCCTCGTCTTATAACTACTATGTCACCTTTCTTTATATTCATTCCCATACCTCTACAGCACTTCTGGAGCCAGAGAAATGATTTTCATAAATTGCTTCTCTCTAAGCTCGCGAGCTACCGGACCAAAGATACGAGTCCCGCGTGGTTCCTTTTGCTCGTTGATAATGACAGCCGCATTATCAGAAAATCTAATAACGGATCCATCGCGCCGTTTGGTTGCGGTCTTAGTCCGGACTATTACCGCTTTGCATACCTCGGATCTTTTCACGGTCCCGCCCGGGATAGCATCCTTGACCGTGACCACAATAATATCACCCAATCTGGCATATCGTCTATTTGTACCGCCAAGCATACGGAAGCACATCACTTTTCTTGCCCCAGAGTTGTCAGCTACGATAAGATTTGTAAATTCCTGAATCATTTTCTTACTCCCGAAAGACGGCGATTACCATCGCTACCTTGCTCTTTCAACTATTTCCACCAACCGCCAGCGTTTGAGGGCCGAAAGCGGCCTTGTCTCTGTGATTTTAACCAAATCGCCTACCTTGGCCTCATTGTCTTCATCATGAACATAGAATTTGGAATAAGTCTTAACTATTCGGTTATATTGAGGGTGTTTCATCGTTCGCTCTGTTCTAACGACAATGGTTTTCTCCATTTTATCGGAGATGACTTTACCAACCCTGGCCTTTCGCATATTCCTATTCATTTCTTAACCTGTTTTTCTATTCTTTCTTATCAGTTTTGATTTGGGTATTCTTGTCAGCGCCCTTATCCAAAATTGAAATTGACGCCTTAACAATTCTCCTTATTCCCAATTTGTCTTCGGACAAGAGGGTTTCAATTTTGGCGATATCACGCCTCAGGGTACGGAGTTTAAGAGGATTATCAAGTTCCTTCAACGTTCTTCGCATATTAAGATTGAAGAGTTCCTCTGTAATCTCATTCTTTTTCTGAATGAGTTCGTCCTTTGTCATATCTCTCAACGCAATTGTTTTCATGGTTAGGCACCTGCCGTATCTGAACGGGAAACAAATTTAGTCTTTAT
Source organism: Candidatus Zixiibacteriota bacterium (assembly GCA_026397495.1). Lineage (GTDB taxonomy): Bacteria > Zixibacteria > MSB-5A5 > GN15 > PGXB01 > JAPLUS01. The sequence goes on from JAPLUS010000295.1 coordinate 1,790, forward strand.
GGGGAGTTTATTCCCGGCCAGACGAAAGGCTTCCTTCGCCATAGTGTCAGTTACTCCCTCTATCTCAAAAAGAATTCTTCCGGGCTTAATTACCGCCACCCAAAATTCGGGCGCCCCTTTACCTTTCCCCATTCTGGTCTCAGCCGGTTTCTTGGTGACCGGTTTATCGGGAAATATCCTAATCCAGACTTTGCCGCCGCGTTTAATATATCTGGTCAGTGCAATTCTGGCCGCTTCAATTTGTCGGTCAGTTATCCAAGCCGGCTCCATCGCTTTTAAGCCATATTCACCAAAGGAAACGGTACTACCCCGGTATGCTTTGCCGGTCATTCTTCCTCTTTGTTGCTTGCGATATTTTGTCTTGCGTGGCATCAACATAATGCTATCTCCCGACTACTCCAAACTGTCCTTATTGTTTCTTATCCGGTGGTGAGGAGCTCTCGGTCCCGGGTGTAGTTTTTTCTCTTCTTTTAGGTTTGCCTTTTTCTTCATTGGGGCGCTGGTCAGGTTTTCTGTCGCCGGCCGCAGCACCGCTATGCCCGGAGAACCCAGTGCCGCCCGCGACTCTTGGTTTTTCTATTGAAGAGGTCCCGCCTGAGACAATCTCCCCGCCTGATTCCGGCCGTCTTTCAGGATGGTAAACCCTTCCGCGGGGGCGTCTTTTATTATGTCGGTCGTCCCCTCGAGGTCTCTCTCTGTGTCTCCCCTCCATTTCAAATTGCGGTTTTTCTGCAAGCGATTTATCGATTTCTTCCCTGACTTCCATTTCTCCATGACCCATTACCATACCGCGACATATCCAGACCTTTACGCCAATAGTGCCATAAGTCGTATGGGCCGTAGAAGTAGCATAATCAATATCAGCTCTCAGTGTATGCAGAGGGACTCTTCCTTCCATATATTTTTCAGTGCGCGCAATTTCGGCGCCGGCCAAGCGACCGCCACAGACAATTTTAACGCCGTCCGCTCCCATTTTCATGGTTGCCCCAATTGCCTTCTTCATCGCTCGTCTATGGGAAATACGACCCTCGAGTTGGTGAGCAATGGAGTCAGCCACAAGCTTGGCGCATAATTCAGGTTTCTTTACCTCAATTATATTTAGAGATATATCCTTTTTAGTCAGCATTTGTAATTCTTCTCGGAGTTTGTCTACTTCGGAACCCTTTCGGCCAATGACAATTCCCGGGCGAGAAGTATGAATATCCACCGTAACCTTTTTGGGAGCGCGCAATATTTCGATCTTGGCCAATCCGGCATTTTCCAGTCTGGCATTAATATACTTCTTAATCATTATATCTTCATATAGGAGATTAGCAAAATTCTTGTCAGAAAACCATTTACTGTTCCAAGATTTTATTATTCCCAAACGAAAACCAATTGGATGTGTTTTCTGTCCCAAAGTTATCTCCTTGTATTCCGCCGCATCTTTCCGGTTTCAGATTTTGTTTCGTCAGTTTCAATCGCTTCAGACTCAGGCGTCGCATCAGTTAATTCAGCTGAAGCTTTGCTTTCTTTTATATTTATTTTCTTTTCTTTCCTCTTGGAATTTGGGACTTTCGTTTCGGCCGCTGATTTTTCCACTTGCCCCTTCTTGCCGCGTGTTGAACCTTTATGAGTCTCCGGCTCCGGTTCGCCCTCTACTTCAACGGTGACGTGGCAATATCTCTTGCGAATGCGGAAGACACGCCCCATTGACTGGAAACGGACTCTCTTTGCGGTCGGGGCCTCATCAACAAATATCTTCGAAATAGTCAAATCTTCAGCTTTGAGCTTAGAGGTCCCCACACCGGCGATAGCATTGGCTGCCGCCGCCTTGACAGTTTTGGCCAGGTGATGAGCAACCGCTTTCGGGGTGTAATTGAGAATATTTAAAGCATCCTGAACATATTTCCCCCTGACCATATCCGCTACCTGACGCATCTTT
>JAPLUS010000082.1 GCA_026397495.1 Candidatus Zixiibacteriota bacterium
AAGGCCAGTTCCTGGGCGGCGGTCGCCCCTGCTTCGCGAATATGATATCCGGAGATTGAAATAGTATTCCATTGCGGAACATAGTCGGTGCAAAAAGCCATCAAATCGGTAATCAGGCGAATGGATGGTTGCGGTGGAAAAATCCATTCTTTTTGGGCTATATATTCTTTCAAAATATCATTTTGGAGAGTTCCGCGGAGTTTCTCAAACGGTACCCCTTGTTTTTCGGCCACACCCAAATACATCGCCAAAAGAATTGAGGCCGGGGCGTTGATGGTCATCGAGGTTGAAACTTGCCCAAGATTAATACCGTCGAAAATAATCTCCATGTCGGCCAGAGTGTCCACCGCCACGCCGCACTTGCCGACTTCCCCAAGCGAACGTAGATGATCACTGTCGTATCCCATCAGAGTGGGGAGGTCAAAGGCCACCGAAAGGCCGGTCTGGCCATGATTAAGAAGATAATGATACCGCTCGTTGGTCTGGCGGGGATTCCCCATACCGGAAAACTGACGCATGGTCCAAAGGCGACTGCGATACATAGTGTGATGAATTCCCCGAGTGTAAGGATATTCGGCAGGGAAACCGATTTTTTCGTCAAATTTTAACCCGGCGATATCCTCAGGGGTATAGAGATCTTTGACTTCCTCGCTGGAGACGGTGATAAACTTGGGGCGAATTTTTTGATGCTGGAACTTCTCGGCCTCTTTATTCCATTCCTTCTTTTTATTCTTTATTCCATCCAAGAATTTGTCATCAAACATCAATCGCTCCATCGTATAGACTTGTGCGCCCCTGAGACATTAGTCATTGATAATAATCATTTTGCCCCAAAAAATCAAGGTTTAAGCGGTATCTCTTTGCCCTCTCTATCTTTATGATTTGTGTTGCATTCTCATCCGAGCCATAATAATATATGCAAAAGTTTGGACGGATTATGCTTATGAGAGATTCCTATAAAGAATATCTTATTCCTATTATTATCACGCTGGTTATTCTGACCTTGTCATTTTTCCTGCATCTCAAATGGTGCGGTTCATCGATGCGACAATCGGAGGAGATATGGCAAGAACGACTCGATTATCATCTGAACTACTATCCTTTTTCCATCCGCTATTTCACCACTTATTCGGCTCTGTTTGTAAAGAACCTTTTTGCTCTACCTCCCAGGGAATCTTTTTTCATCATCCAATTCCTATTGGCCATCATTATGGGTCCCCTTTTCTATCGTTATCTTAGATTGCTTTCTTTCGATAAAATATGGGCCAATATCGGATTATTTCTGCTATACAGCGCCTATCCGATTTTGGGGGCGCATATTGAGCCGGTTTATACATGGGATGACTTCTGGGTTTACATTTTTCTTATCTTAACTTTCACGGCCATAATCAAAGGGAGACTATTACCGGCATCACTCTTCCTAACCTTAGGCGCTTTTGCCCGTGAGCAGACTTTTCTTTTCTGGCCCGTATTTGTCTTGGCTTCTTTCTGGTATTGCAGGAATTATCCGCGCTGGAAATCAATAATTTACATAGCGGCGCCACTTATTATCTATCTCCCATTTTATTATATTAAATGGCAGCCATTTCCGGGACGAACAGAATTTATAATCTACAATTTTGAAACCCCTCTAAGAGGAAGTGATTCCATTTTCTCTTTCCTAATCTCATTTGGAGTTATATGGCTGACGTCGGCCATTGGTATGGGATTTGCAAGACAGAAAGACAGGTGGGTGAAATCAAAACTCCTCATTTGGGGAGCAATTTTATCTGTGCCGACAACAGCGGCCTTAACATTTTTCTTAACCAGGGCCAGGGAGACAAGGATCTTTTTCCCTCCCTTTATATTCCTTATTCCTCTAACAATTATTTTTCTGCAATCTGTCTATGAATATTTTAGAAAGACCATGCCGCCGCTGAAAATAAAGATACTATTCATTTCTCTGCCGGTTATGTTGACAATCGGTATTATCTTAGCGCCGCTCATATTTCCCGCTTTTGAGTTCCGCAACTGCCATAGATTCCACCAACAGGCCTTTGGATTTCATCTGGGTTTGGCGATGACGATCGGGATATTCTATTTGATGAAGATTTTTGATGACAGAAAGAAAAACGGAATCATTACGGATAGTTAAGGCAGTGAGGAAAGGTTAAGGAGTTTTTCGCTCACCGTGAAGGGATCGCTTTTCCTGTCATAAATTTCAGAGACTGCCTTATCCAAATCGGCGGCGGTTAGAATTCTATCTTCAAGATATTGCCTAACATATCCCTCCAGAATTCCGTAGACTTTTCTCTTAATCTGTTCACGCCGGTGCTTTTCAAAAAAGCCGGTTTGTTTGATATGGTCAAGATGGGATAAAATCTTGGTCATAAGGTCGTCAGTGTTTTTATTATTTATTGCTTCGGTGGCGACTACCGGCAGTTCCCATTCTGAATTCCGACGTTTGATTTCCAGAATCATATTCAATTCGGCAATCATATTTTCGGAACCGGGGCGGTCAGCCTTATTGACCGCAAAAATATCGGCAATTTCCATCAATCCGGCTTTTAGGGCCTGAATAGCATCGCCGGATTCAGGAACCAAAATCACGACGACCGTATCGCAGGTGTCAATTATATCCAGTTCTACCTGTCCAACGCCGACTGTCTCAATTAAGATATACTCGAATCCGAAAGCGTCCAGAGCTACAGCAACATTGCCGGTAGCAGCCGCCAGTCCGCCGGTGGAACCGCGAGTTGCCATCGAACGAATGTAGACGGAGCCATCAATAGGCATGTCAGTCAGACGAATGCGATCACCGAGAAGGGCCCCGCCGGTGAAAGGAGAGGTCGGGTCGACAGCAATCACCCCGACTTTCTTCCCCTGACACGCTAACACCTTGATGATATTATTGACCAGAGATGACTTACCGGCGCCGGGAGGACCGGTAAAACCGATTTTCAGGGCTTTTCCCGATAGCGGATAGAGGCGGGAAAGAACCTTTTGATATCCCTCTTCTCGATCTTCAATAAAAGAAATAATCCGGGCCAAAGCAGCCTGATCGCCATTCAGGAACTTATCAAGAATCGTCATAGAATAATCAATAATGCCCAATATCTCCGGCGGCCAGTTTTATATCTTTGAGACGAAGTTGAATACGAGTGTGATCATTCCATAAATTGTATTCAATAACATAAACCAAATCGACCAGATTCCCCCGGCTCGAAAGCTGCCGCACCCATTCTCCAAATCCAAATCCGATAACATCAAAAACCGCTTCCCCTTTCCTAACTTTCATTTTAAGATGATTTTTCCCGACACTGTATGGCTGACCCAATATCTCGCAATTGCGTGTTAGAAAAATCGGCCGCATATTCTGAGGGCCAAAAGGGGAAAAGGTTTCAAGAACATTGAGGAGATTATCATCTATCTGTGATAATTCAATTTCCGAATCAATATATAATTTGGCCACCAAATCATCATCAGTTAATAAGCGGCGTGAAACCTCTTTCATTCTCTCTCTGAATTGGTCGATATTTACCGGATTGATGGTTAAACCGGCGGCGTACTTATGCCCGCCGTAACGAAGCAGCAAATCCTCGCATTCTTTCAAGGCATCGCAGAGATGGAAACCGGGGATGGAACGGGCGGAACCTTTCCCCTCACCATTATCAATGGCAATCATTATGGTTGGAAGATGGAATTTTTCCACCAGGCGGCTGGCGACAATACCAATTACCCCCTGATGCCAACCTTCTGAGGCTAGAATAATGGCTCGATCGTTTTCTAAGTCAACCGTTTCTTTGATTTGATTCAGAGCTTCACCGAGAGTCTTCTCGTCAATATTTTTTCGCCGTTGGTTTTCCCTATCAAGTTGACGGGCAATTTCAGCGGCGGCACGCTCATCACGGGTGGTCAATAATTTAACGGCCATCTCGGCATCCCCCAACCGACCAATGGCATTTATTCGGGGAGCCAAAATAAAAACAACCTGGCCGGTTCCGATTTCCTTTCCCATTAATCCTGAGACAAAGATTAGGGATTTCAGCCCTGGTTTGGTGGTGCGTGAAATCTGCCGAATACCAAACTTGGTTAATATTCTATTTTCACCGACCAGTGGGACAATATCCGCTGATGTTCCCAGAGCCACCAGATCGAGATGCTCTTCCAGTTCAGTCTGATCTTGTTGCAATTTCTGATAAAGGGCCTGCACTAATTTAAAGGCAACTCCGACTCCGGATAGTTCACCCCCGGCATACGTGCAGTCTTTTTGTTTGGGATTGACCAGCGCCACCGGCTCCGGAAGAATTTCACCCGGCTCATGGTGATCGGTAAGAATACAATCAATTCCGATAGATTTGGCATACTTGACTTCCTCAACGGCCGTAACACCGGTATCAACGGAGATAATAAGAGAGACCCCCTTAGCGGCGGCCTCCTTGATACCGTCAACTGACAAACCATATCCCTCGATAAGCCGATTCGGGAGATAATAACTTACCTGCGCCCCGAGTTTGTTCATAACCATATAGAGAAGGGCGGCGGCGGTAATACCATCAACATCATAATCGCCATAGACCATGATTTTTTCATTACTCTGAAGCGCCTCCAAAATTCTGGCGACGGCTTTATCCATCCCTAACATCGTAAATGGATCCAGCAAATCGGACATTGAGGGATGCAGGAATTGTCTGATCACCTCGACGGTATCTATTTGACGATTGAAAAGAATCTTAACGATAATTTTCTCGAGACCGATTTTAGAGCTGATATCTTGAAGTAATTCGGGATCGGGCTCAGGAGCCACCACCCATTTGAGAGAAATAGATTTGGTTGCCCAATTCATCTTGGCTTCCTTTTTTAAGAAGCCAGAAAGAGAGAAATAAGCCGAGTTCTGTTTCTCCTCCGCTTTTGGCAGATGAGATACGGTCATTAATCTTGACCGGACAGTTGCCTGCCGGTTCCATGCGGCCTACCCGGAAATCAAACGGGGCGAACCTACCCCTCTTTCCCTATTTGGCCTTGCTCCGAGTGGGGTTTTCCTCCGGTCGGGTTACCCCAGCCGAACGGGGTCTCTTACACCTCGTTTTCACCATTGCCGCTATTCCGGTTTAACCGGAATAGGTAGGCTGTTTGTTTTCTGCGGCACTTTCCGTCGGATTACTCCGCCCCGGTATTACCGGGCACCCCGGTTCTGTGGAGCTCGGACTTTCCTCACCCTATGTTTTCATAAAGCGCGACCGTTTTTCACTCTTCCTGAGCTCATGTTTAAAATCTATAGTTAACAAAATATACTCAAATCTAAAGCATCCGGCGATAATTAGGGGCCTCCTTGGAAATGGCCACCGAATGCGGATGCGACTCAATAACTCCAGCCTGAGTTACCCTTACGAATTTCGCCTTTCCCTGTAATTCCTTTATATTGCAGGCGCCGCATATACCCATCCCGGAGCGAAGGCCGCCGACTAATTGATATACTGAATCGGATAACTCTCCTTTGTATGGAACTCTACCTTCAATTCCCTCCGGCACAAATTTGGAAATATCCTCCTGATGCTCCTGGAAATACCGGTCGCGGCTTCCCGCCTTCATGGATTCCAATGAACCCATCCCGCGATAAACCTTGAAGGTTCGCCCTTCATACAAGACTGTTTCTCCCGGAGATTCTTGCGTACCGGCAAATAGTGACCCAATCATAACGGCATCAGCGCCCGCCGCCAATGCTTTGGTAATATCGCCGGAGTACCTAATACCGCCATCGGCAACAACCGGAATGTTATGTTTACCGGCCATCTCCACACATTCCGATATAGCTGTAATCTGCGGCATTCCGGCCCCGGTTATCACCCGCGTGGTGCAAATAGAACCCGGACCGATGCCAACCTTAATGGAATCGGCGCCGGCGTCAATTAGCGCCCGGGCACCTTCCTTAGTGGCAACATTACCAGCCATAAGCGGCTTACTGGAAAACCTTTTCTTAAGAAACTCCACTGTTTTCAGAACACCGGCCGAGTGCCCATGTGAAGAATCAATAACCAGAATATCGACTCCGGCATTGACCAGAAGCTCGGTGCGCTTTTCGAGGTCATTTGAAACCCCCACCGCCGCACCAACCCGCAGCCGTCCGCGATCATCTTTGCAGGCTGAAGGGTATAAAATCTGCTTCATTATATCTTTGACGGTAATCATTCCTTTTAGATTATTTTCACCATCAACGATAAGCAGTTTTTCGATGCGATTTTTGCGAAGTAGTTCTTGCGCAGCTTCCAGACTAATTCCCTCGGGAGCGGTAATAAGATTCTTGCTGGTCATCACCTCGCTGATAGGCAAATCCAATTCCTTATGAAAACGTAAATCGCGGTTAGTTAATATCCCGACCAATTTGCCATCTTTAGTAATGGGAATGCCGGAGATGGAGAATTTTTTCATCACCCGCAGAGCTTCGCCAATAAGTCTATCCGGCGGAATCGTTATCGGGTCAACAATCATTCCCGATTCAGATCTTTTTACTTTATCCACTTCGGCCGCCTGTACTTCCGGCGCCAGATTCTTATGGATAATTCCGATTCCTCCCTGCCGAGCCAGCGCAATCGCCAGTTTATATTCCGTAACTGTATCCATCGCCGCCGAGACTATCGGAATATTCAAAATAATATTAGCCGTTAAACTAGTGGCAATATCAATATCGCGCGGTAATACTTCCGATTTGCACGGCACCAGAAGAACATCATC
>JAPLUS010000120.1 GCA_026397495.1 Candidatus Zixiibacteriota bacterium
GCGAGCCGGAAAGCGAAAGTCATATCTGGTGGGGACAGTACAACCGGCCCTTCAGCGTGGAGAAATTCAACGCTCTCTATCAACGGATGCTGGGATTCCTTCAGGGGCGCGACCTGTTTGTGCAGGATTGTTTTGCCGGAGCCGATCCCAATTACCGCCTGCCGGTCAGAATTATCACCGAGTTGGCCTGGCACTCGCATTTTGCCCGAAATATGTTTATTCCCTCGTCTTCCAATGAAGAGACCCGCCAGTTTCTGCCCGGGTTTACTATTTTTGCCGTCCCCTCTTTTCAGGCCATCCCCGAACTCGATGGAACTCCGTCTTCAACCTTTATCCTGCTAAGTTTCGACCAGCGGCTCTGTCTTATCGGCGGCACGGGATATGGCGGCGAAATCAAGAAATCTGTTTTCACCCTGTTGAATTACCTTCTCCCCCGGGAAGGAATAATGACGATGCATTGCTCCGCCAATATCGGCAGCGGCGGCGATGTGGCAATATTTTTCGGCCTTTCCGGCACCGGCAAAACCACTCTTTCCGCCGACCCCAGACGGCGTCTTATCGGCGATGATGAACACGGCTGGAGCGATAGCGGAATATTCAATTTTGAGAATGGCTGTTATGCCAAAGTTATCGGGCTTTCGGCTGCGGCCGAGCCGCAGATTTATGCCTGCACCCAGAAATTCGGAACCATTCTGGAAAATGTTATCTACGACCCGATGACCCGTCAGTTGGATTTAAACGATGCCACCCGTACGGAAAATACCCGCGCTTCATACCCCTTGAGCTTCATTGATAATGCCGTGCCGGAAAAAATCGGAGGGCATCCTAAAAATATCCTGATGCTGACCTGTGATGCCTCGGGAGTTATGCCGCCGATCGCTAAATTAACGCCGGAGCAGGCGATGTACCATTTCATCTCCGGTTATACCTCGAAAGTCGCCGGAACTGAAATCGATATGGGCAAGGAGCCGGAAATCACTTTTAGCACCTGCTTTGGAGCCCCCTTTATGGTGCATCATCCCTCTTTCTACGCCGAAATGCTCAAAAATAAGATTCTCAAACACAAAGCCAATTGCTGGCTGGTGAATACCGGCTGGTCAGGCGGACCGTATGGTGTCGGTAAGCGGATGAGTATTCAGTACACGCGGACCCTCCTCAATGCGGTTCTTGACGGCAAATTGCTGAATGTTGAATATTACATTGATCCGGTTTTCGGATTCCAGGTCCCCAAAAGTTGTGAAGGTGTTCCGGAGAAAGTGCTCAATCCCGCCAACACCTGGGATAATAGGGCGGCCTATAAGGACAAATACCTGCAGTTGGCATCGCTCTTCATAGAGAATTTCAAAAAATTCAAAGACGGCTGCCCGCCGGAGATTATCGCTGCCGGCCCGATAAAAAAGGATTTTCCGGTTTGAGAAGATAAATTATGCCGACCTACCAATATAAATGCCCTAAGTGCGGGTATGAATTTGAGGAATCCCAAAGGATGACTGACTCGCCTATTGAGATATGCCCGGAGTGTAAAGGTAAAACAAATCGTATTATTTCCGGCGGGGCCGGTTTTCTTTTCAAGGGCTCCGGTTTCTATACCACTGAACACCGTTCTCAATCATACCAGGATGCGGCCAAAAAAGAAAGCGGCGAAGTTGCCCCAACCAAAACCAAAGAAACCAAGAAAGAGACCTCCACCGGACCCCCCAAAAAAAATGACTGAAAATGCCCCAAGCTTTCCTTCTTCTCTTCGGAAAAAATATGGCTCTAAATTGGCCAATGAGGTAGATTCTTTTCCCAACTATTTCAAGGATGCTTCCGAAATAATCGGTAAACCTTCCGCTATTTTTTTTGCTGAGTCGGAAATAGATATTATAGAAATAATAACTGATTTGGTTCTATCTTTAGAGCGCCTAAAGAAACTGGAGGTCGACCCCGAAAGAAAGCTCGCCTTCTGCGGGCCCGGAGTAATTACCATCGACCTTATGAAACAGGCAGAAAAGCATAACCTTTTTTATCCTCCTGACCCAGCCAGTTACGATGAATCAACCCTTGGTGGAAATGTCGCCGAATGTGCCGGCGGTCTGCACTGCAAAAAATATGGAGTTACCAAAGATTATATCATTGGACTAAGAGGTATTACCGCCGGCGGCGAAATCATTAAAACCGGAATTTACTCCGAAGGCGACCTTTTCAATCTTTCCGGAATAATGATCGGTTCGGAAGGGATGCTAATAGCCATTACTGAAATTGCGGTTCGTCTTATTGATCGGCCTCAACCCGGCCTTACT
>JAPLUS010000022.1 GCA_026397495.1 Candidatus Zixiibacteriota bacterium
AATCAACTGCTCTTTGAACTGAGTGGTCTTGATATACCAGCATTGCCGAGCGATATAAATCAGGGGCGAATCACACCGCCAGCAGAAAGGGTAATTATGAATATAGATTTCTTTTTTAAAGAGGAGGCCGGATTTATTAAGGTCTTCAATAATCTCCGGGTCGGCCTCTTTGATAAATTTGCCGGCGTACTTCCCTGACCCCCTCACAAAATAGCCATTGGCTGCCACGGCATTGAGAATGGGAAGGTTGTACTTCAGTCCCATTTCATAATCATCGGCCCCATAACCGGGGGCGATATGAACGATGCCGGTGCCATCTTCAAGCGTTACAAAATCGCCATTGATAACATAGAAAGCTTTGTCGGCCTTATCCTTAAAAGTATCAAAAAGTGGTATATATTTCCGCCCTTGGAATTCGCCCCCCTTTTTGGTTTCAATAATATCAAAACCGGAACTAAGTACCTTCATTAGAAGCGCCGAGGCCAGAACCAGCTTTTCTCCCTGAAATTCAATCAGCGAGTAATCCGCTTCGGGGTGCATACAGAGAGCGGCATTGGAGGGAAGAGTCCAGGGGGTTGTGGTCCAGACCAGGTAATAGAAATCACCATCGGCCGCCTTAACCTTCACGAAAACCGACGGGTCGGCAATTTCTTCATACCCCTGCGCCACTTCATGGCTGGAAAGGGCTGTCTCGCACCGAGGGCAATAGGAAACGGTCTTCTGTCCTTTGTAAATTAAATCCCGATCATAGAAATTTTTAAGTATCCACCAGACTGTCTCGATATAATCATTAGTAAGAGTAATGTAGGCATCGGAGAGATTCAGCCAATATCCGATCCGGTGAGTGATTTCATTCCAATCGTCAATATATTTGAAAACCGATTCTCTGCATTTCTGATTGAAATTGGCAATACCATATTCAAGCACTTTGTTCTTGGTGTCCAATTGAAGCGATTTTTCCACCTCAATTTCAACGGGAAGGCCATGTGTATCCCAGCCGGCCTTCCGTTCCACATAGAAACCGCGCATTGTTTTATAACGGCAGACTAAGTCCTTAATGGTGCGGGATATGATATGATGTATCCCCGGGCGGCCATTCGCCGTCGGCGGCCCTTCATAGAAAACAAACTCCGGGCGGTCTTTTGACGCCTCCAGAGTTTTTTCAAAGATCTTTTCTTTGTCCCAGAATTCGAGGATTTTCTCCTCCATCCGGGGGATGCTGAAATCATTTTTTGGCTGGTCGAATTTCATAGTCAAATTTCTATTATTCCCAATTTTTTGGCCAATAAATCTAACCCTTTTATACGGGCTTGTAAAGACAAAAGTAGGTCAAAATGCCGAAGGCTTTTGACTTTTTAAATATAAATGTCAAAACCTCCCATCAGCACTGCACCCTTCCCCCAAGGGGATTTTGACCTACGGAACTGTCAGATTTGTGGGTATAATCGAAAGTCAAAGTAGGTCAAAATGCCGAAGGCTTTTGACTTTTTAAATATAAATGTCAAAACCCCCCATA
>JAPLUS010000215.1 GCA_026397495.1 Candidatus Zixiibacteriota bacterium
GGAGAAGGGGGTTGGGTTTTCAAAGGGATGAGCTGAGTTAACATTGAAAAAGCCGCCGCCATTCGTGCCCAGTTGCTTGATAGCGATCTGCGAAGCCGCCGGCCCGAGCGGGATGGTCTGAATTGTACCTTCCATAGTAGTGGCATTTATGGCTGGTGAAAAGGAATGAACCACTCCCTGTCCGACTAAAACGACCGCCAGCACAATTGACAGAGGAAGGAGCACATACGCTACCGCTCGCGTAAGATCGATCCAAAAATTCCCGAGTGAAACAGACGTCTTTTTTACAATTCCCCGAATCAGGGCCAACATTACTGCAATGCCGGTCGCGGCACTGACAAAGTTCTGAACGGTCAGACCAAGCATCTGGGTCAGATAACTCAGGGTCGTTTCGCCCGCATAGGATTGCCAGTTGGTATTGGTCATGAAACTGACGGCGGTATTGAAGGCCAATGCCCATTGGACATTGCCCAATCCTGCGGGATTAAGCGGGAACGCCCTTTGAATTATCTGCAGGACAAACACTATTCCGAAACCGAAAACATTGAACCATAAAAGCGCCTTGGTATATGCCCGCCAATTCATTTCCTCAGATACATCAATACCGCACAATCGATAAGTCAGTCGCTCAAGCCAGCCAGAGACCGGATGTAGAAAGGTTCGCCTTCCGACGAAAACGTTCGTCATATATTGTCCCAGCGGTGGAGCCAAAAAAACCAGGGCCATGATAAAAATTATAATTTGCATAAAATCACGGACGGACATATGGCGCTCCTACTTGAATCGCTCCGGATTGAACATGGCGTAAACGAGATAGATTAAAAGAGCAATAGCAACAATTCCTGCAATTATAAATTCCATGTATTAATTCCCTTTCTAATATCCGGAACGGCTGACATAAATGACTCCGCTGTGATATAAAGCTGAGCAATTATTCTATCATTTTCGTCGGTCAAATAAACGCTTAGAGTAAGAAAGGGGTGAATAAAGAAAAGATGTCAATACATAAAGATTTTGTAAAGACTAATGAATTCGGACCGTGGAATTTTGCACCTTGAGACCGTGAGATATTTTGCGACTTCCATTTCATTGGCCAAACAATATTGCTGCTCCCCAAATCAGGACCAAATAGGCAGGAATCTAACCTGGAAAGCAGACCCTAGTCTATTAGCATTACGCCCGAAAATCATGATCAAGCTTTCAATATACCTTCGCCGAAGTCGAGGGACCTTGATCTGCTGCTAATTAATTAGTGATTGAAAATGGGTGAAATTGGAATAGAATTTAATGTACAGTCCATATGACGGCGATTAATAAAAGAATTGATATAAAGGGAGTCCTAAATGACGGACAATTTGGGCTGACACAATTAATTGAAAGGCCATGACTTATGGTAATGGCGGGGATCACATATTAATACCCTGAATTCTTCTATTTGAGTTCTCTTAATAGTTGCTCGCCTTGATTGAGAAAATGACAAAAGTCGAATATTTGTTGACATATAAGGGAAAATCAATATTTCTCTATGAGGCCATATTATTTATGGTCAAAACACGTTTTATTGGGAAAAAACGATGTTCAATTGCCACAAACTTGCATAAAATTGCATACAATAACAAATGGGACAAAATTCGGATAGCTAAGCAACTAATATTTATAGGGTTATGATAGATATTTCAATTTGGATGTTATGGTACCAATTTTGCTTCTCTTGTATAGTCTAAAATTGATATATTGTTTTGATTTGAAAATAGTAATTTAGAAATATAGAGGAATGATAAAATGAAAAAAGTATTGATTACACTACTGCCTGTCGCTTTGTTGATATTTTCGCCCGCTGTTTGGGCATTCAACTATAATTTAGGTTATGATTTCGGCAATCCATTCGATGAGAACAATAACTACAGTCCCATTGATTATCCCAGCGGTATTCATCATCTTCCATCACCCGGCCTACTTGGCGAAGGCGGCGAAAAATTCGATTTGGAGGGGCTTCACTTTGCCATGGAGGGAAACACTGTCCATTTGGCTTTAGTAAATTCATTCGGCACTATGGCTACCTCTTCCGCTTGGGGCCGGACATATAACCTTGGCGACATCTTTTTTGGATTCAACGGTCAAAATACGACTTATGCCATAGCCATGTCCAATCACAACGGTCTCGGAATGGGCCAGCTTTACAGGGTTGGGTCTTATACTGGTATTCCTAACATAGCCGGTTCATATTATAACTATCCCACCATTAGAACTGCGGTCGGAGCCTATAATGTTACATCCGGCACTTCTCTCGGTGCTGTCAGTTATCAACCCACTAGGTGGCAAGGACTCGAACCTAATCCCCTACAAGGAAATGGTGATACTTGGGTGATGGAGTTTGCCTTTAATAGGAGTCTGCTTGGCCAATTGGGAAATGTCAATACGGTTTCTTTCCACAATACTTTGGCCTGCGGCAATGATGTTATTAACAAGACTTTCACGGTTGTTCCTGAGCCATCTTCCCTAATTCTCTTCGGCCTGGGGATGATCGGCTTTGGCCTGTTACACCGCAAGTATTAATAGTTCCCATATTTAAATTTATGACCCGCCCTCTGGCGGGTCTCTTTATTTTTATAAAACCTTGACTTGGAAACGATTTTTTATGAATTTAACGATAACTATCCTCTATATTGGGAAAAATAGAAGCTTAAAATATTAGCCATTTTATTCGGGTAAATTATTGAACAAAAAAACCATTTTGGGTCTTTCGCTAATCATCACTCTTATTGGAGCCGGTTTTCTCATATTTGCGAGCTGTTCTACCAACAACAGCAAGAGCATCCGTTTTGGTGCCGAAAAGCTTCTCGATAAAGCGGAACGAATTTATAGTACAGCCAATATCAATCCGGATTTAAATAATAAAGAGTTTATAACTGAGATAAAGCGGGGCTATTTTGAGGTTATCAACTATTGCGAGGGATATTTCGAATCTCTTCCTGCCGGGGGAAAATATCCCAAAGAATATCAGGAAATGGCCACAGTCGCCTTTAGGGCGGCCAATAGATTATCAAATATTTTCTATTCAGAAAAGCAGTATGATTCTTCTCTTCTGGTCCTCAATCAACTCCTGTCCCATACGCAACTTCAGGGGAGAGCGCTTCTTACCACCCGGATGAATATGGCTATTACCTTACAAACTAAGGGCGACTGGGCGCCGGCGATGAAAATATATCACTCTATAATTGATGCCTTTTTCCCGCCGGTCGATAACCAGAATAATATCATTCCTCAGGTTCTTAATCTCCCGATTGAAATTGTCAGGATAAATCAGTTTTTGGGTGATTCTAATACCGTCAAAATCGAAACTCAATCAGCAAAGAATTATTATCTTAAACTGCTCTCTGACTGGCCCAATTCCGCGCTGGCAATAATGGCCCGCAGTAACCTGGCGCGATTATACAGTGATAATGGAGAATGGGATAAGGCCATTGAAAATTTGCGCTTTCTGAGAGACTCTACCGGAAAAATCGATTTCGAGGCCGCCCTTATGATTGCCGATATTACCTATGGGGGAAAGAAGAATCATTCTGAGGCCATACGGATATATGACAGTCTGATTACTCAGACTAAAGATACCGCAGCTCTTGCGATAATTTACATCCGCAAAGGTATTGCTTATTTTGACATTAAGGACTATGCGCGGTGCCGGGCAACAATGCTGAAAATAAAGGAATTTTTCCCCAGGTATTTTCAAGCTAATCCCCTTCCTCAGCATTATATTGCACTCTCGCTTGCTTCCGAAGAAAAATGGCCCTTGGCTGAAAATGAATTTCGCTGGCTGGCTGACAATTATAGCGCCACCGAGCAGGCTTTCAATGCCTATCTGATCATTGCAGAGCACTATAAGGCAACGGGTGATAAAAACATGGCCGATACTTGGTACCGTCGGGCAGAAGAATTTTATGATAAAATTGGGCGGCAATACCCCGGATCTAATATTGAAGCCTCAGCTATTTCATATCGGGCAGAAATTGCCCGGGGTGAGCAAAAATGGGACACCGCCATTAAATTTCTTCAAGAACTGTACCATAAATTTCCCCAAACTGATGCCGGCCAAAGGGCTTTGTTGAATGCCGCCGCGGTCTATCGGGAGAAACTTAATAACCCCCTAGCTGCCGATTCCCTCACTAATCGGCTTAAGATGGAGCTTTTACCTGTTTCTGACAGTGGAATTGACATTAAGTAAACGAATTAAAAAACATTTCGTAATGGAGAGGAAAGATGAACTCGGTAAAATTGATATTTTTTATAATCGCCCTACTGGTCCTTATTTCTTCTAACTTAGTTGCACAGGAAGACAAATTCGGCGCCATTGATACCATTTATGTCGAACCATACAAGATAGACACTCAACATTGGGGTATCAATATTTCTATGTTCAACGATGAGGATATCATTGGCATTTGCATCCCTCTCAAATTGAAAGCGGAGAACAACCGCGTGGTGGCTGATTCAACCATATTTACCGGCGGTCGGGCAGAGTCCTTTCGGGTAAAAATTGTTCGCACCGATACTGCCAAGCAATGCGTTACTATCGGCTTGATCGCTGATTTGGGAGTTTCCGTCCCGCCCATGGCACCAGGTAAAGGACGAATTGCAACGGTGTTTGTTTCTTCTCTGGATAATAATAATATCATTAGTCTCGAAGTCGACAGCATCACCACCACGCCGAATAATTCTTTACAGCTGATTAAAG
Source organism: Candidatus Zixiibacteriota bacterium (assembly GCA_026397495.1). Classification (GTDB taxonomy): domain Bacteria; phylum Zixibacteria; class MSB-5A5; order GN15; family PGXB01; genus JAPLUS01. The sequence goes on from JAPLUS010000215.1 coordinate 4,733, forward strand.
CTCCGTCCGATGGGATCATACCGGTCTTTATCGTCAAGAAAGAATCGCAGAAAATGATCAAGAAGACGGCCATTAAAGAAACTGTGACGGAAGTAACGAAAGAATCGGAGAAAAAAACCAAGTAATCTCATTACAAGAGAACGGAGAAGCCCGATACCCTTGTGTATCGGGCTTTTTATTGATTCTTGTAATGGGGGCGAATACTGAATTTCTGTTTGCTGTTGATAATATATTGCTGAAATTTTTTCCTTAATTCTTCGGGAAGTTTCTCTCCTAGATAAAACTCTTTATAAAGAATATTCCCGTCCAGTATAAAGCATTCATCCAATCCGGCCTCTCTGGTCAAAAGGGAGATTTCCAAATAGGCCACCTCATCATTAGTTTTTGTAGGGAAGGCTTCGGTAGCTCCCGATAAAGACAATTTTACATGGCCATTGGGGGCGTCCAGACGGTTAATATCAACTTCCTTCATAAACCTGATAATATCTTCCTTTAAGGCTTCTATCTCAGAAGCCATTACTTTCTTCTCACCACTCAGTTTCAGATATCGCTCTGCCAATTCCCGGCCTCTATCTTTGTCAAATTCCACCACCAGGTCACTTTCGATAGCCACTCGATGCCGTTTCGCCGGACAAAGTTTATAATAGATACACCAATTGCAGATCGCCGATTCATTCGTTGAATAATTGTCCTCCCTTTGGACCCGTTCCATTTCCAAAATATTCTGAAAGGTACGATATCTGATTTCTTCCAACTTATCTTTATCCATTAT
>JAPLUS010000108.1 GCA_026397495.1 Candidatus Zixiibacteriota bacterium
ATTATTCTCAGCAATTATGGAGGTGGACCGGTTTCGCTAAAACTGCACGAATATAAATATCACACCGGCGAACGGATTGAAATGCTTCCCGAATGTCGTCAAGCAACGCCGGAACTTATCTTTTTGGGCGGAACTCTCAATGCCAATAATCTGGTTTATAATTCATCTCTGACGAAAGGAAAATATTCTGCCACTACCTCTCCCCTGGAGCTCACTTATACCTATCGGAATGAAAAAGGCGCCGCTCTTTCCAAGCGGTATCGTTTCTACCCCGATCGTTATGATTATGATTTGATAGTTGATATCGATAACCGCGGTAGTCTTGGCTTTGAGAGGGAATATTCCCTGGAATGGAACAATCGTCTCGACCCAACCGAACGCGATATCGCCAGTGACTATAATGCCATGTGGGCCATGGCCTATCAGGGGAAAGAAAGAATCAAATTCACCGATTATACCAATAATAAATATGATGTTGCTTTGAGCGGGAATACCGACTGGATAGCGATGCGTTCAAAATATTTTGCGGCGGCGCTAATTCCCCGCTCCAAACCGGCGGTGGCGGCAAAATCTTCAGGTGTCAAAGAGAATGTGGCGATGGCGGGCGGAACCATCTTGACACAAAAAGTAACCATAGGTTTGACGATTGAACTTCCCAATACCGATAAAGTAACTGATAGTTTCACGGTTTTGGCCGGCCCCATTGATTATGAAAACCTCAAAAGCTACAATAACACTATGGCGGACTTAGTTGATATAGAAGACCGTGAGGTCCATGTTGGCGATGCGGGAAATTCAGCCGAAAATGGAGGAGTTGAAGAAAAAACACAAGAATAATCCACAGGCACTGAACAAGGAGATGATGAAATTATACAAAGAGGCCGGCATTAATCCTTTCTCCGGCTGTCTGCCATACCTGCCGCAGCTCCCGCTCTTTCTTGCCCTTTATGCCGTTTTTAGCTCAACGATTGTGCTTCGTCAGGCACCCTTTATTCTCTGGTGGGATGATCTCTCTCGGGGAGCGCTATCTCTTACCGATCCATATATAACTATGGTCATACTTATGATGGCTTTAATGTTCATTCAGCAGAAAATGACTATGACGGATCCAAAGAATAAGATGCTTATCTATATAATGCCTCTCATAATGGGTTTTGCTTTCTATAAGGCGTCCGCCGGATTAGTATTATATTGGACCTGTTTTTCCTTGTTCTCATTTGTGGAACAGCTGGTTATCAAGCCCCAGCGGTCAATAACCGGTGTACCCAACGAAATAAAATAGCAACTCACGTCCAGGCATTACCTTCCTCTTCCGTTCTTGCGTTTCCCCGAGAAATGACTATCTTTTTCGGATGAAAATTCCGAATTAATATTAGGGAGTAATTGCCATTAAATTCTCAAACACCGATACCATTGCGGCCATAATCACACCGCCCGGCGAAGGTGGCCTTGGCGCCGTCAGAATAGCCGGCCCCAAGTCGCATAAAATGGTCTTGAAAATCTTTAGGCCGGCCCAAGCCGATTTAAAGGAATATGTCCCCTTTCATTTGTACTATGGTTATATCATTGGTATTAAGAATGAAATCATCGATGAAGTAACTATGGTTGAGATGCCGGAGGGGCATTCCTATACGGGGCAAAAACAGGTCGAAATCTTCTGCCACGGCGGGGTTTTTGTCCTCAGACGAATTACAGAAGAGATATTTAAATATGGCATTCGTCCGGCGGAGCCGGGGGAATTTACCCGCCGCGCTTTTCTGGCTGGACGGATTGATCTGACCAAAGCCGAGGCGGTCGCCGATATGGTGGCATCAAAAACCGAATATGCCTACAATGCCGCCAAGAAAAATCTAATGGGCCAATTCTCGGAATATATAGATAATCTCCGGAATAAAATAATAGAGTTGCTGGTCGAGATAGAAGCCGCCATTGATTATCCGGAGGAGGAAATAGAAACCGCGGCAGAGAATAAATTAATAGAACAATTGCAGATTGTCATTGACGCTATCGGGAGCCTGACCGATTCTTACCGTTCCGGCAAAATGATTCGGGAAGGTTTCAAAATAGCGATCGCGGGACGAACCAACGCCGGCAAATCATCTCTCTTTAATCTACTCCTTAATCAAAACCGCGCCATTGTTGGCCCGATACCTGGAACAACCCGGGATTATTTGACCGAATGGATAGAATTAAAAGGGATCGCTGTCTCTCTCACCGACACCGCGGGCTTAAGAGGGATGGGCGGACAGATTGAAAAGGCCGGCCAAAAGTCAGCCAAAGAGATTATGGCCGATTCCGATCTGACTATTTGGATAGTGGATATAACAAGAAAAAATTGGGCAGACGAGATAAAAAAGGATATCAAGAATCTTGGCACCGAGCGCATTGTATTGTTATACAATAAGATAGATAAATTTAAAAAGATAAATCTAAAAAATATTTGGCATAGCTCCGAAGTTCTAAGGCCATTATTTTTCTCTTGCATCACTAGGGCCGGTCTAAAAGATCTTAGGGCTGAACTGATAAGACAAATCTATCAAAAAATGCCAGATTTGACCGATCGGCTCGTAGTAACATCGGAAAGACATAAAAAGAAATTAGATTGCGCTCTTAACTGTTTACGGAAGACTAAGAGAAATATGCAAAAGGGGGTGTCCCCTGAATTGATTGCATTTGAGCTGCGCCTGGCGGTAGATGAAATTGACGAAGTTACCGGACGCGTCTATAATGAGCAGATATTAGATCGAATTTTCTCTCGATTCTGCATTGGGAAGTAGCAGTTGTTTAACGTGAAACATTTTGATTTTGATATAATTGTTATTGGTGGCGGACATGCTGGAATCGAGGCCGCTCTGGCGGCCTCACGGATGAATAAATCAGTTGGGTTGATTACAATCGATAAGTCCAAGTTGGCTCTAATGTCCTGTAATCCGGCGATAGGCGGGCTAGGTAAATCACATATAGTCAAAGAGATAGATGCTCTTGGCGGAGTGATGGGAATTGCTATCGATGCTACTGGCATTCAATTTCGACGGCTAAATCTCTCGCGCGGTCCGGCGGTCTGGTCAACCAGAGCTCAAGCGGATCGAATTGCCTATAATAGATTCATCTGCGAATATATGGAAAAGGATAGAAAGGTTTCTCTTATCGAAGCTATTGCAGGGAAATTTCTCATAGAAAATGAGGATATTGTCGGCATTGAGACTGAAGATGGAGAGAAAATACTAGCCAGGGCCGTCATTGTTTGTAGCGGCACATTCCTGGCGGGGTTAATACATATTGGAGAGAAACAGTTTCCAGCCGGGCGTCGAGGTGAAAAGGCGGCTTATAAATTAAGTGATTCCTTTCGCTCCCTTGGATTCGAAGTCGGAAGACTTAAAACCGGCACCCCACCGCGCCTCGATGCGAAAACGATAGATTTCGATCGGTGCAAGATTCAACCCGGGGATATTCCCATACCCTATTTTTCTTACACTACCGTGAGAGATGGTTTTGAACAATCCCCCTGTCATCTCACTTACACAACTGAGAAAACAAGAGAGGTTGTTTCTAGAAATTTGTATCGATCGCCTATTTTCTCTGGACAGATAAAATCTTGTGGGCCACGCTATTGTCCATCAATTGAAGATAAAATTTATCGCTTCAGAGATAAGCCTCGCCATCAGATTTTTCTTGAACCGGAGGGAAATGACACAGATGAAATCTATCCCAACGGTTTTTCCACATCCTTGCCTGAGGAGGTGCAAAAAGAGGCGATCCGGACAGTGATTGGTCTTGAACAGGTTGAGATAACAGAGCCGGGCTATGCAGTCGAGTATGATTACTGCCCCGCCTATCAGGTCAAAGCTAATTTGGAAACCAAAAGAGTAAAGGGGCTTTTCTTAGCCGGACAAATTAATGGAACTTCGGGCTATGAAGAAGCGGGAGGCCAAGGGATAATGGCCGGCATCAATGCGGTCTTGATGATGGAGAGGGAGCCACCGTTTATCCTCAATCGAGCTCAAGCCTATATTGGCGTGATGGTTGATGATTTAATAACCCATTCAACTACAGAGCCATATCGGATGTTTACGTCCAGAGCCGAATATAGATTAGAACTCAGAGAAGATAATGCCCGTGATCGTCTTTTCCCTCATTCTAAAAAATATGGGCTTGTTCCCGACGAACACCATAAGGACTTCGAAAAACTTCAACAGAATACAGAGAATTTTATACAATTATTAAAATCGACATCGGTTCCCCTCTCCAAACTGGATGGAATTGCGGAATACTTTGGTAATCGTGAAAAAATTGTTTTGGCTGATATTTTTAAAATCCCCAGTTTGGAATTAGAGAAAATTCAGCCCTATCTGGACATCTTCATCCCCCCTATATCACCAATAGATAAGACGTTAGAACGAGCGGCTATTTTTATCAAATATGAAGGATATATTCGTAAGCAGAGACGAGAGATAGATAAATTCAAAAAAATGGAAAATAAGATAATTCCGGACTATATTTCATTTGCCGATATGGCTGGACTTCGTAATGAAGCAAAAGAGAAATTTCAACGATTAAAACCAACTTCCTTAGGACAAGCAGGTCGAATCGAGGGTATAACAACCGGCGATCTTACCGTTCTGTCAATTTATATAAAGAAATACCAGTCTCAAAGAATTTCACCTCAAAAAACATCAAATTAATTGAAATACAATAACATAAATATTCCGTTGCTAAGATCTCAAAATATCTTGAAAAGGTATGTCAATCACGATAAGATTATGAGCTATCTTGAAGATATTCTTATTGATAATAAACGAATGAATCTTGTTTCACGTGAAACATCTATTGATCATTTGATTCAAATTGTCGGTGATTGTCTTGCTCCCTTTGAGCTCCTTCCCGCTCTATCAAAAACCATATTTGATATCGGTCCAGGGGCGGGATTGCCTTCAGTTGTCCTATTGCTCGCCTTCCCCGGTGTCAGAGGGGTGCTATTCGAAAGAAACGGCAAGAAGGCGGCCTTTCTAGAAAAGATGATTTATCGCTATCAACTCCCAGCGGAAATCAAATTGGCCGATTTTGTCTCCGTTGCTGATTCATTCCCTATCGCTTCCTTTGACTGGGGATTTATGCGGTATGTGAAACTCAATAAGAAAATAGTTCAAAAAGTATCGCGAATTCTTACCCCAGCCGGCAGATTTATTCATTATTCTCAATTTTATTCATCGTCTGATATCATCCCCGGCAATATGAAAAAAGAGATCATCAACTACTATATTGATAATCAAGAACGAGTTCACTCTCTGACTATTTTTTCGCATCAAATCTGAAAATTTCCCTTGCAAAAGACTTTAGAATATTTTAACCTTGAGGGGTATAACAAATTATAAACATAATTAATGAGATGACTGTAACCAAAATAATTGCCGTGGTCAATCAGAAGGGTGGCGTGGGGAAAACCACTACTGCCGTCAATCTTTCTTCCTGTCTGGCCGTGGCCGAGAGGAAAACTCTTCTTATAGATTTTGACCCGCAGGCCAATTCCACTTCCGGGGTTGGTTTTGATAAGACAAAAATGGAATCATCGGTCTATGATGTCCTTATTGGTCGTAATGACCTGCTCGATATTATAAAACCGACCGGCTTATCTTTTTTGAATGTGGCCCCATCATCAATTGCCCTGGTCGGTGCGGAAGTCGAAATGGTGGGGATGATGTCGCGGGAGCGAATTCTGGCCGGTGCTTTAAAGCCGGTGATTGATAAGTACGATTATATCATCATTGATTGTCCGCCGTCGCTGGGGCTTCTGACCGTCAATGCTTTGACCGCCGCCCATTCCATAATCATCCCGATTCAGTGTGAGTACTATGCGCTGGAAGGATTGGGACAGCTTCTTCATACGATCGATCTGGTTAAGCAGAATCTGAATCCCTCTCTGGAGATTGAAGGGGTTTTGCTGACTATGTATGATGGTCGCTTAAATCTATCACGCCAGGTGGCGGATGAAGCGCGCCGCTTTTTCAACGGGCGCATTTATAATACCGTTATTAATCGTAATGTTCGGTTATCGGAAGCGCCGAGTTTCGGGAAGCCGATCATATTGTATGATATACTTTCAACCGGAGCCGAAAATTATATGGCCCTGACCAAGGAGGTGCTAAGCCGATGAGTGGAAAAGTTGTCCTGGGACGAGGGTTAGAAGCGTTAATACCGAGTCACGATACCAGTACCTCCGGTACTGGAGCCTACCGTTCTATCCCGCTGAATATGATTGTTCCCAATCCCATGCAGCCGCGGCGGCAGTTTGATGAAACCAGCCTTGCGGAATTGGCCGAGTCGTTTAAGGCGCAGGGGATACTGCAACCTATTATTGTGAAGCACAAAAATAATGGATATGTGTTAATTGCGGGCGAGAGGCGGTACCGTGCGGCGCGTCTGGCGGAACTGGAAAAAATTCCCGCCATAGTTCTTGAAGAAAAAGATCCGGTTGATATGTTGCAGATGGCGCTGGTGGAAAATCTTCAAAGAGAAGATCTCAATCCGCTGGAGGCGGCGGAGGCCTTTCGCCGCTTGATGGACGAAGCCGGTATGACCCAGAACCAGCTGGCGACACGGGTCGGCAAAAGCCGTGCGGCGGTGGCCAATACGCTTCGTCTGCTCAACCTTCCGGAGAAAGTGAAGGAATTAATACGCGCCGGAAAATTGACGGAAGGCCATGCCCGAGCCATTCTGTCGCTTGACGATGATCTCTCTCGCGTTCGTTTGGCGGAACGGATTGTCTCTGAAAATCTATCGGTGCGTTTGGCCGAGGACATGGCGCGAGGCGTGAGAAAAAGGAGATTGGTACCTAAGAGGAAATTGCCGTCACTACTTGAAATGGAAACTTACCTTAAACAGCTTCTCGGGACGGCGGTGAAAATTTCTGCCGGTCTAAAGCGCGGCAGAATTGAAATAGAGTATTACGGCGATGATGATTTGGAAAGAATACTGGAACTTTTTCGGAAAATTCAATGAGCAAGATAAGCCAGGTCAAATATTATAGCCTGATGATTATTCCCGATGGAGTCGGCGCCTCACGCGGTATAAAAGTAAAAGCATGGCAACTGAAAGCTATAATTGTTATCTTTGTGGCTTTGATAATAGCGCTTCTTTTCCTCTCTATTTTTTATGCCCGGATATTGACGCGAGCAACGGCGGCAGAAAAATTGATAAAGGAAAATGAAGCGTTAAAAAAGTATAAGTATAAATTGGGATTGCTGGAAGCAAATATGAAAGAGGCACATGCGGTGGTTGATCGTATTGCCGCTCTGGCCGGTGTTGATTTCCAGATGCCGGAGCTTCCCTCCGATTCCGTCCTCTTTGCCAATATTGATAATCAATCAGCCTCTGACATTATGGGCCGATTTGATTCCACCTTTCAGGGGCGCCCGATGGGTGTGCCCTTGCGCGGTTTTATGACTCGCGGTTATTCCGATGATATATCTAATACCCATCCTGGTATAGATATTGCCGTGGCCATTGGTACACCAGTTCTGGCGACTGCTGCCGGAAAAGTGATTTTCGCCGGCTTCGATCCAACCTACGGATTGACGGTCATAATTGAACACCCCAATTTTATTTCTACTCTATATGGTCATAATAGTGAGCTTCTGGTCAAAAAGGGGGATGAGGTTACAGCCGGAGAGCGCCTGGCTCTTTCGGGTAACACGGGTAAATCAACCGCACCTCATTTGCACTATGAAATCAGAGAAAATGGAAAATCTATTAACCCTTTAAAATATATTGGCGATTATGAAATACCAAACAAGTAAAACTGAAGGCGGGATTATGAACACCATAATCGGCAAGGACACGGTCTTCACTGGAACTCTTGATGTCACCGGCGCCATTCGTATCGATGGCACTGTCAAGGGCAGAGTCGTCTGCTCGGATACAGTCACAGTCGGAACCGGTGGATATGTAGAGGCCGATATAGAGGCGCTCTCAATAGTAGTGGCCGGAAAGGTTGTTGGAAATCTCACTGCTTCGGAGAAAATTGAGCTTCAAACCAAATCCGATGTAGAAGGAGACCTGAAAACCAAATCTCTAGTAGTTGAAGAAGGGGCAATTTTCTGTGGCGCCTGCCGGATGAAAGAGAAGGGCGCTGAGCTTTCTTTTCTCCCACCGCTTGATAGGGAAGAAGAGCCGCTTCTACTCCGGAATAAAATGAAAGACGAATTTGACAAATAGAATATTTGGCAAGACAGGGTAATTTGTTGACAACTTAATCAATTTGTGGAAAAGAATATATCTTATTGGTAGATAATAAGTTTAACAAAGAATCTGAAGCTCTAATTGAGCGACTTTTCCACAACTTTCAATAAATATAGTACTTAAGTTGAAATTTATTTTTTTGATCAATTTAATTTGATTGGGCCTAAATTGTTATATTTTTGTATTACAACTATTTACGATAGAAATGCAAGCATGAATGAGATAATAGAAAAAGATGACATCCTATGAATTATCAAATATAAATGAAATTTACAACATTTACGAACGATAATTGTTGTATATGTCAAAAGACCTGTCTTTATGGGTGCCATTTTGGCAGATAGCATAAAGAAATTATTTCTTGAATAGATGAATTCCATTACAAACAGTGTAAAAATATGGGATCAGCAGAACAGACTTTCAGATGAACGAAGACAATGATGATTCTGATAAATTGAAGTGATTGGAGATCTATATGTGGGAAGATTTTAACTTAACCAAGCTCCCTCCTTATGGGAAAGTTTTTGTCGGTCTTTTTGTGGCTTTGATGCTGGCCGTGACCTTATGGGCGACAACTTTAGCGCTATTAGAATCGGGACTATTCGGTGAGGTTGATACTTCCGATAAAGCGCAACAGCAGTATGATTATACCTCTGACATAGACGCAATCGCATCTGATTCACTGGCGGTAACCCCTCCCGACTGGGTTGATTCCGGTCAGCAGGAACCGATTACGGGCGATGATCTTGATAAATTTTCAACCGACTCGAAATCCGATTGGGGATTGAGCAAGTGGGTGGATAATCTAAAACTGTCTCACGTACATCTTAATGGTCATACGGCATTGTTTTTTGCGCTGGGTTTGGTATTTATGTTTTCGACTGTCTCCGCAAAGAAGAAAAAAATAGTCTATTGGATATTCGCAATCGGCATAATTTTGCATGCGATCGGTCTTATCGGGCTTGATTATAGTATCTATGCCGGAATTCTTATTTTTATTGGTGGGGTGCCGCTTTTGGCTTCGATATTGTATATGGTATTCAAGATTTTTGGAGATTTGCGCAAGAAAGTAGGGGTTTGATTTATCAAACCCTCATAGATACAAGCGGTTTATTAAAGTGATCGGCAAGTCAGCGGACCTGCCGATAAAATAGAGTCGGGTCTGCTGAAAGCCCGGCTTTTGATGGGAGGACTCGCCGAGCATGACAGCATTATTTGATTGATTATGACTTCCTGGAACGAATTATTTAATGATGAAAAGAATATTAAAAGATTTCCGGAGACGGAGATTTATAAATTTGTTACGACACTCGAACAATTATTCTCCGAACGCCCATTGCGATTATGGGATATATGTTGCGGCGCCGGTCGGCACACCGTGGCCATGGCTTCCTTTGGTCACAAAATCTATGCCAGCGATAACGCCCCCAATGCCATAACGCTTACTCGGAAATATCTATCCGAAAGAGGCTTGCAGGCAGAACTTATGCTCTCCGATATGACAATTTGCCCCTGGCCGGAGGCATCTTTTCATGGCGTAATAAGCTGGGATGCTTTGCATCATAATACATTGGGTAATATTCAGAGGGCCATTGATGAAATCCATAAGCATCTTATTCCCGGCGGATTTTTTATGGGGACATTCAAATCAAGCAAGTCGGATTCTTATGGCCGCGGAAAAGAAATAGAATCCGATACTTTTATATCTTATGATGGGAAAGAAAAAGGAATCATGCATCATCATTTTAATGAAGTCGGTATCCGGAATCTTTTTCAAAACTGGGAAGTAATTGCTCTGGCCGAGATGGTTATAAAATATATTGAGCGGGGAAGTAATTTTATGGAGATGAACCCATTTCCATATACAAAATGGGATATCCTGGTGCGACGAAAGTAATCCATGTCCGTTGCATACCACAAATACCTTGACCCCAAAAGCGGTCGGGAAGCTCAAAGGGATGAGGCTGTGTGGCCAAGTGGTAGTCGAGGGATTATAGTCCATCGGTGGAGTTACGGGCAGGCCAAAGCCTATCGCGCGTGGAACGGTCGCAAAACCCTTCGGGATTTTGCGCTACATTTTTCTGGATCCTGAATCGAGTTCAGGATGACAATTCTAATGACATTTTTCCAGGAAGTATTGTAGGGAACGAGCCCTGCGCTTGCCCGCCTGTGGTGGGCTCGTGCCATTTTCACGTGCAGTCAGTCCGCCTGCGGCGGACTGACGGACTGCAGAATATTCCGTCGGGAAATTCGCCACGGCGAACCGATGGCGCAAGTTGGAATCATTCCGCCTTTGGCAGTACGGCAAAATCTGCAGAACATAAACCGTTTTGCGCTTCGCGCAATGTCAGGACCCTAAGGGGTCGCTGACCTACTCGCTTCAAAGGATCACCCTTGGAGGAAGCTCAGGCTGCCCGGTTCCACTGACTTTAAAGAAAAAGAAACAGTTTCAGTAGGCGCTCTTTAAAAACAAAATACGACATTTCTATTTTGGTAACTATACGACATTTCTAATTTGGCTTGACACGGACAAAAGTAGTTCTTGACTTTTAAACCAGAGATTGTATATTCTCCCAAGGTGGCTCCCCACAAGAAGAGTATGCTTAATATTTCTAACTGGTCACGCGCCATATTTAGTATTCCGCTGAACCTTTTATTGATATTTATTTTGTTTGGCGGCGAAATATTCGGCGCCATTATCACCGGAACAGTATCCGACTCTCAAAGCGGTCAGCCAATACCGTATGCTACCGTTCGCGTTGAAGGAACCGGCCGATCGATGCTGGCCAATGCTTCCGGGCAGTACCGCCTTAGATTGGAAAACGGGACATATAGACTCAAGTTCAGCCATATCGCCTATTATTCTGACACCCTCACAATTGAATCCGCTGATTCGTCTATTCAACAAAATATCAAACTGCGTCCCGGTATTCAGTTAATCAAAGGGATGAAAGTCTACGAGCGTCAATATGACGAGGCTCAAAGGATTATTCTGGAAGCAATTGCCCGTAAAGACAGCATTCTGGCCAAAATGAAGAGTATTTCCTTTGAGGCCTATACCCGAATGGTGCTTCGTGATAGGAAGGAAACCGATTCTGTCAAAAGTATTGGGATCATTACTGAAACGCAGTCGACCACTTATTATCAATGGCCGGACGATAAACGCAAAGAGGTCATTATCGCCCGACGGCAGTCGGCCAACTTACTACCGGAGATGAATGAGATGGCGTTGGGGTGGTTTATCGATTTGAATCGTAACCGTGTGGGCAGTTTATCAGTCATTTCACCGACAGCCAAAGATGCTCTTGATTATTATAATTATTATATTCTGGATACTCTGAATATTGACGGTCATCAGGTTTTTCGATTGGAGATGGAACCGAAAAGCCAGGGGACGCCCCTCTTTGTCGGCACTGTTGATATTGTTGATTCTGTTTTCGCTGTAGTTGGCGCCGATATCGGCTTTAATAAGGCCGTCCAAATACCCAATATGATAAAGAGACCGCATTACAGTTTGCGATATGCCTGTTTTGAGAAAGATCGCTGGATGCCGGTTGAAATACATTTCTCTTTCGATTTAGCTATTCTTTTACTACTTCCACCCTGCTCGGTGGATATTATTGCCGCTCTTCATAACTATAATTTCGATGTAAAATTCCCCGACAGCACCTTTGACTACGCAATGGAAATTGCCGAGAATGTCGATAAAATCGATTCAACTACCTGGGATTCCGGGCAGTTGATTCCCCTGACCGAAAATGAGGCCAGGGGTTATAAGAGGATTGACTCAGTAGTAAAAAAGATGTCTTTTGAAAAAATCATTTACACCATTTGCACTAAATTGCCCATGGCCATATTTAATATCAAATATGATATTTTCCATTTCAATCGGGTAGAGGGAGCATATATCGGTATCAGCAACGATTGGGATAATATCGCTTCACGGTTGGGAATACATGTTAAAACCGGATGGGCTTTTTCGGGGAAATATTGGCAACACAATTATGGTATGGACTATACGTTATCAAAGCGACAAAGGCTGAAAGTCGGCCTGGAATATTATGATGAAATAACCCGCCGGCCAACCATCATTTCTTCTCCTGGCGGCAACCCCACCTTTGTGGCCATCGTCGGGAAAGCCGACCCTTATGATTATTATCTTGAAAAAGGATTTTCGGCTCATCTGGAGACAAAAGTCATTACCCGCCAAGCAACTTTTTCGGTTAGTTATAAGGATTTCAATCAGTCCTCGGTTCCCAATAAAACCGATTATAGTCTTTTTCACAGCGATAGCCATCATCGGCCCAATCCGGCCATTGTCAATGGCAAATACCGGACGGTTGGATTCGCTTTCCAGTGGGCAACCACGGAGCTGATTAAAAATAAGGGCAAAGAGAAGAAAGTCGCTACTCTTCCGTATACAGGCCTCAGAATCAATTTGGAGATGGCCTCGCCAAAATTTATTAAGAATGACTTTGATTTTTCAAGATATTCTGTTTGGTTTTATCACCAGCGGCGGCTTTTGGGGCTGGGGTTGACTTCGGCTTTTATCTATGTTGGGGCCTCGGAAAAGAACCTTCCTCCCCAGAGGTATTTCACCCTTGATTGTGCTGTGGGAATTTTCTATGATGCCCTGGCGTTCAAAACAATGGGTGAGCAAAATTACGCCGGGAATCGGGCCATGGCGGTATATTTTAAACATGATTTTGGTACCCTGCTGTTTCTGAAAAGCGGATTGCCTCTTATAAAAAAGATACCTTTTTCTCTTTCCGTATATGGAGGTGCTTTCTGGACTGATTTCAGGAATCATTCTATCCAGCCGGGGGACGAGTTGATGGCCGTAGCCAGAAAACCATATCGGGAAATTGGCTTTAGTATTGGTAACTTGCCGATGCTTCTTCGCTTGAACTTCACCTGGCAGCTATCACATTATTCCACCAGCCATTTTGCGTTTAATCTCGGTATGGGCTTTTAAGCGGAGTCTATCAATATGGTTAATGATGATGCTTGGGTTGATCGGAGTTGTTGCTGTAGCGGCTGATGAGTTCCTCGGCCAATTTATGAAATTTTTCATGTTTCCCCGGGTCGGTTTCTTCCTGTTCAAATTTTTCAAATCTCTCTCCGATTCCCTGCATTGTTGACGCCGACAGATTGGCTTCGGCAGCCGGGTATAAAACAAAATCTTCTTTCTTGATATGGTGCCGCAGTAATTCGACATAGCCCAACGCGGCTTCAACTACTTTCCGGCGATCGCTTTCAGTCCAGGATTGGCCATATTCTGCGGCATCACTTAAAATACCGACCAGCCGGCGCCCCTCATCATGCTCAGCCAGCATAACTGCTATTGGTCCCTGTTCTAGGGAGAAACCGTTTTCAACCATCACCTCGAAGAGTATATCCTCTTCTTTTCCATGATGACAGTAGTCGGCAAACTCGCGGATAAATTGGATAAATCGGCGCAGGTCATTATAATCGACGGCTGCGCCATTCCGAATTGACTGTGAATAATTTTCCAGGGCATCCAGAACTTTTTCAATCAAGCGATGCTCGTCCCTTAGAATTTCTATCGGATTCACGAAACCTCCATATTTTGCCGGCAGAATTCATGAGTAAATTTATTTATTACTTTTTATTTAAATCATACGTTTTCCCGATCCAACCATTTGAAGCATGCCATCAAGAAGACCAAAAGATTTTTTAACAACACCAATAGAATATCAGTTGCAGCAGTATTCCGGCGTCGAAAAATATATTGGCTAAGATGAAAAGGCGATATCCCGGCGGATTATAATATTGCCGGCATTTCCAGAAGGCCGGCCCGATGCCGCCCTCGCCGGTGATACCGGGATGATTGGGCAGGCGATAGTTCAGTGAGATTAATAGGAGAATTATACCGGCTATCTGCGAAAGGAATCCGATTAGCAATATTATTATGGACATATATTCCGCGTTATTGACATTACCAGATCAATTCCCCATATTTTCCAGTCAATAATATATTACCATATCCTTATCGTCAAATCAAGAAAATTCAACCCTCTCTCCATATAGAAGATTGGCCATCTCGCCTAACGGATTTCTGATAAAATCCAGTCAAAAATATATCGTTCCAATTCTTGATTATTGACCGATTTGGCCTTAACGGTCAGCAACCCGGCCGATGATACCTCCATAAGTTTCTTGAGTTCTTTACTATTCTGAAGGTCAGAATCTGCCAATAGAACCGTTTTTATTTCCACTGGTGTTATATTATTGACTCCGGTCCTATCAAAAGAATAACCGGAAATATTTTGATACCACCAGAAGTAGACCACTCTATAAAAAGGTATATACCACGCTCCATATCGCTCTTTTAATTTATCAATCCAGCGGCTAGTTGTCAGATAAGGAGATATGGCCGCGATGGCGGATATTTTCTTCTCACTTTTGCTCGCATATAGCGCGGCATCACCACCAGCCCCAAATCCAACTATGATTAAAGGCCGAAGTAATCTCTCGTGTAAATTTAATTCGGCGATAACCTCAATGAGATCATCGCTTTCATAATTGCCGGCCGAGCGGTATTTCCCGCCGGAATAACCGCAGGCCCGCTGATCGTAGATCACCACCGCCAGCCCGGATTGAATAAGGGGCTCAATGTATCTCTCCATGGCTGTTCGATTAGTGTCATCAGGATGAAGAAGAATAATCGTTCCTCTAATGTTTGAACTGGAGGCTTTGGGGCTAAAATAAAGAGCGGCCAGACCTATATTATCGTTGGATATAACCGTAAAAGTATCTGGACGCATACTCTTTTGAGTGAAAAAAGAAGGGTCATTTGTCGGCAGAAATTTTGGATCATTGAATATATCCCGGTTAGCCCGTCCGGTAAGCTTTGGGATAATGGTCAACGGGTAAACAATGTAAAATATAATAAATAGTGCGGCGGCAACGATAACCGTAATCGTCCCGACAGTCTCCTTTGTTTTTTTGTTCATTAGTTTGGCCATAGCATCTATTCCCGCGGAATGAATTTATTTTTAGACTTCTCCGGTATAAGTTACCTTATGTTATCCATAAGGCAATTGATTTATGGTAGTTTTTCATTTCGGCCCGAGATGAAAATTACGCCGGCTATCTTCAGGTGACTTAATCTGTTAGAACTCAATAAATAATGCCTCCATTCTGCCGATAATTTATCGAAAGAACCCCAATTGGGGAAGGGCAATATTGTGCCCATTTTTTAAATTGGATATGAAAATATTTCAGGACAAGGGTAAAACACTACTCCCCAGAGTAGATTCTATTTTTCTGCTCTCCCGGGTGCTTACAATCATCGGGATTGCTTGGATTCCGATTTTTTTGAATATCCCAAGAGAAAAGCTGACCATTTTGATGATTTTGGCCGGGACTTTTATATTCCAGATGTTGGTCTTTTGGTATCTGGTAAGGTCGGGAGAATATGACCTGAAA
>JAPLUS010000163.1 GCA_026397495.1 Candidatus Zixiibacteriota bacterium
ACCAGCTCCCGAACCATGTCCCAGATTCATGCCGATGTTAAAGGAATGCGGTTTAAATACCAGTTTAATAACTTCGATAGTTGTTCGAATAAGCTCAAAAAATTCCATGGATTCATCAGCGGTCAATCGACTAAGAGAACCTATATGCCGATTCGAAACAACCATAACATGACCGGAATTATAAGGATATTTATTAAGGATAACAAACACCCGCCTGCCGCGATACACAATCAGGCTTCTGGAATCAGAATGCTTTTTAATCCGGTTACAGAAAATGCATCCCTTTTCTTTCTCGCCAAGAATAAATCCAGACCGCCAGGGTGCCCAAATGAACTTATCCCTCATAAGGGGCAAATATAAGCAAAAATCGCAGTAAGACAAATGGTTTCTGTAATATTGCCGGTATTGCTTAAAATCAGAGAGAAGACTTTCTTATCAGAAATTAAAAAGGGCCCTATTGAGGGCCCTGGTATTTTCAAAGAATTAAAAGGTCTCTATTTCTTTTTCCCTTTTTTGGGTTTCTTCTTTTCCTTTTTAGTCGGTGTCTTACCTGCCATCTGTTTTCACCTCCCGTTCGATTGATAGTGATACTAAAAGTTTACAGTTAGCCTACATTAGAGGCGTTTACAAAAAATTTCTAAATAACCCTTTTATTTAATATATTCGTCAATTTTAAACAACTCTTAAACATTTTGGCAAGAGTTTTTTTAACAATTGATGAAATTTTATCGGATTAATAAATAAAAACTGGAGTCCAAAATGAAGACGATGAGATTACCGCGGCAGAGTAATATCCATCTTAGCGGACACCGCTGGCATTATCAAGATCAATCCTATACTGTTTTATTTTTAGTCTCAAGGTCGATTCCGGAATATTAAGACGGGCCGCGGCATGTTTCTTTATTCCGCTCTGCTCTTGAAGAGCTTTGATAATAAATCTTTTTTCATATTCGGACAGGTAGTCGTAGAGCGTAAATTTATCATTGAAATTGATATCCATATTAAGATTCAGCTCTCCGGCCTTTACGGCCTTATTGGCCATAGTTATCTTGCCGGACAGGAGCGAAACATCAATAGCACCTGCTCCTCCGGCCAGCAGCAGAAGTTTCTTGATTTCATTCTCGAGTTCTCTGACATTTCCCGGCCAATCAAAGGAAATTAACAGGCGAAGTGCCTCGGGGGCAAAGCGGATACTCTCCCCGGCAAAATGTTTGATTAAAAGAGGAATGTCTTCCCTTCGATCCCGAAGAGCGGGAATACAAAAACAGAAAGCGGTAAGACGATAATAAAGATCCTGTCGAAACCGGCCGGCTTCCATTTCCGCCTTAAGGTCCTTATTAGTGGCGGAAATAATCCTAACGTCAACCTTAATTGGCCGGGTATCACCAAGTCGGACTATCTCCTTTTCCTCCATGATACGCAACACTTTGGCCTGAATGGATAATGGCATATCAGCTATCTCATCAAGAAAAAAAGTTCCCCCCCCGGCTTCCTCAAATAATCCAACCTTATCTCTATCGGCGCCGGTATAAGCCCCTTTCTTATGCCCAAAAAGTTCCGATTCTAATAAGGTCTCCGGGAGCGCCGCACAATTGACTGCTATAAAATGCCTATCTTTACGATTAGAATTGTAGTGAATAGTCTTGGCCAGGAGGTCTTTCCCGCTGCCGGTTTCACCTTCAATAGATATGGAAATATCTGAATTTACTATCTGTTGAACCCCGGCCAGCATCTCTATCATTTGTTTATTATGAGTAATTATATTAGGAAAGATCGATTGCTCCAAGAGCTGCGCTTTAAGCCGTTTGTTATCTTCTTCCAGAAGCAACCGGTCATATTCGGCGACTTTAAGAGAAATCAGGTCGGCAAAACCGACTGCAAAATTTAGTTCCCGTTGTCCAAAAGGAACAATTGTCCCATTGGACGACAAGCGATCAAGATAAACATAGCCGGTTATCTCAGTCCCGAGAATAAGAGGAATAACAATAATGCTCGATACCGATAATCCCTTTTCACGTTGCAGAAGCTCATTAATAAAGGATATCTTGAAATCATTTTCCATCGACAGGGATTTCTCAATTGCCTGCTTAGAAAGCTCTTGAAGAAAAAGCTGGATACTACGAATTTTGGTCTTTTCTGAAATGGTCTCAAATATTCTTTCAGCTTCGTGGAGGTTCTTAAAACCGCTTGAGATATTCGAATTTTGACACCAAAAGACTCCCTGCCGGAAGCGCGTCTCCGCCGACCAATAAAGCAGTTTCAGATTATCAAAAATCCGGAAGGCCTCTTCAAAAGATTTATCAATAAGATCGCCATTTACTTCACCTGAATGGATATAAATATCGGCCTTTACTAACAGCGAACGGGCAATATCATAAGGATCGCCAACCTTCCGAAGTATATCCAATCCATTCTGTGCGTATTCCAGGGCTGTTTGGTAATTTCCCCTCACCGTAAAAATCTCAGCCATAACCATCTGGCTAAGGCCGACTTCGGATTTCTCACCTATCTTAACTGATAAATCATATGACCTTTGAGCCAATCGAAGAGCTTCCTCCAAATTATCCAAGACTAATTCTATTTGTGCCAGCCGCCGAGTAATTTGGGTAACAAGCGATGAGTCAGGAGCCAGTTCCCGGCCAGATGAATAGGCTTCGACAAGTATCTTCTTGGCCTTTACCATATCTCCCATCTCATAGGCCAATTCACCTTCATATTCCGCCAAAATAACCTTTTCTCGTCGAAAGTCATTCTCATTAATCAGAGCGGCCGCTGTTTTCAGCTCCCGTGAAGACAGAGTGAATTGTCGCTGCTTTGAGTAAAGATATCCCAGGGAAAGATGATTCATGGCAACCGAAATCTGCTGACCAAGCTCCTCGCCTAATTTTAAAGCCGTCTTCAGGTTATTCTCCGCAGATGCCCAATCACCATTTAATATCTCGATGCGCCCCAGGTTTCCGATTAGACGAGCCATTCTGATATTATCACTCTTGGATAATTCAATCGCCTCCACCACATAATCAATAGCTTGAGAAAAATCGCAACGTATAAAAGCCAATTGACCAAGTCCATTCAGAGAATCAATCATACCCTCCTGATAATTGGCGCTTCTAAAGAAGGCATAGGCATCATGGGCATATCTTTCCGATGTCTTTATATCCCCCAAGGCGGTATAGTTCTTATGCAATAACAGAAGGAGGTTACCTAAATGCGTATGAAAGGAAGAAGAAGCCAAAATCGCATTGGCATTCTGACCAAGTTTAATCGATTCTTTATAATCTCCTGAGATAAAACGCTCACGGGCTTGAAGCGCTTTGAATAGCCCCAGTTCATATCCTTGAGGATTATATCCCGAAGA
>JAPLUS010000439.1 GCA_026397495.1 Candidatus Zixiibacteriota bacterium
TTACTCTGGCCATTGAGGAAGGTGTAACCAATATCATCCGCCATGCCTATCTATATGAGAAAGGCTCCGTCAGAATTAGGATCATCATATTTAAAAAACGAATAATCTTTTCCTTAATGGATACCGGTCGTTCTTTTCAACCTGATAACGAATCCAAGTTGGATCTGAAAAAGCTGGTTAATTCCGGGCGCAAGGGTGGCCTTGGATTTTACATGATCAACAAAATAATGGATTCGGTTGAGTATATATCAACTCCTGGATTCAATGAACTGCGGATGACCAAACTTGTCTCCCGGCGGCCGGAAAAAGCCCGTCAATTTTTGGGGAGGATGTTTACTCTTCGGGCGAAATTCTCAGTTTATACTTTTGCAATAATGTTGATTATTATCGGTGTTTCTTATTTGTTCATCAATAGTCGCAGCATCAAGCTGATTCATCAGCATCTGCATGATACGGTGGCCTCCCTGTCGAAGACGGTTGCGGCACAGACCGCAGGATATATTCTCAATAAACGATCCGATGTTGAATTTGATGATTTGGCCATTAGCTATGTCCGCGCTAATCCGGAGTTGATGACTCTGGTTATTACCGATTCCGAAAATGTCATACTCGCCGATACCCGAGATATAAAAAATTTACATAAGCAATATATTCCCCAGCGCGGGATTAGTCCGGCTGCAATAGGCCGTCCGCAATCCTATTCTGATAATGGAAAGGCAATGAATTTTCTCATTTCTCCGGTGAAAAGCGGAAATAAATCGATGGGTCAAGTTCTTATTTCCTACACCGGTGAATCCTATATTCAAGAAATTGATTCGGAGCGACATAAAGTCATTTTTTTGACACTGATCGGTTTGGCCATCGGAATTGGCGGCATCTATCTTCTCTCCAGCTACTTTGTCAGTCCGATTGTCAGGATTACGCAGAGGGTAAGGAAATTTAGTTCGGGCGATATTGAGACGGAATTACCTCTGGAGGAAGTTGAAGAATATTTTGAGATTTCCAAAGCTCTTAATGAAATGATGAGTCGCTTACGGCGCGACCGCAAAAATATAATTGAGAGAGAGAGAGTAGCCAAAGAGATTGAAGTAGCCAGCCAAATACAAAAAACGCTGCTGCCGGCCAAACTTCCGGAGATTCCTAACCTGAGATTAGACGCCTGCTATCGAGCGGCATCCAGAATAAGCGGCGATCTCTATGATGTCTTCCAGATAGATAAAGAAGATTACTGCCTTTTGGTGGCTGATGTTTCCGGCAAGGGGATTCCGGCTTCCCTGGTTATGTCCGTTCTGCGGACGGTTATCCGGATTCAGGCCAAAGGAAAACGGACTTCTCACGAAATTCTGGTTGAAGTAAATGACTTCATTAAAGATGACATTCCACGCGGCGTTTTTATAACTGTCTTTTTGGCCGTCTATAATAGCCAAAAACAAAAATTAAACTGTGTTTCGGCAGGGCATAATCCTTTAATATTTTTCGAAAATAAAAATAAGAAAACCATTTTGATAAATCCCGCCGGCGTCCCTCTTGGGTTACCCTTTAAAAACGAAAATGATTTTTCCCAAAAACTGGTTGAACAGAGTATTGATATC
>JAPLUS010000388.1 GCA_026397495.1 Candidatus Zixiibacteriota bacterium
GATGTGGATAGATATTACAGCGGAGGCTATTGAGGGCCTATCGCCCATATAAAAAAGGCGCTATGAAGCGTTTTTTATTTATGATACAATTTTTTCTTTGCGTGCATGGGCATTCCTTTTCTGACGAAATTCCCTGATCTCTTCAATATCAAGAACAGCGGCAAGTATACAGGCCGACGATTCCGAATGGTAATCGACTCGCTGAATTATACCCCAGGGAGAGGCAATAAGAGAACGTCCCTGGAGGGGCCTATTAAATAATTGGCCGACTCCGCAGGTTTTGACGATATAAGCCCCCGATATCTCGGCATTCTTTAGATAGATATTCTTATCTCGTTCATATTTATCCGATTTCGATTCCCCAGGCCGGTAGGGTGAAGTGGTCGGGATAAATATTATGTCCAGATCCATTTCCCCCACAAGAGTAAAAAGCTCGGAATTTAAGGCATCGGCACAAATCAGGATGGCAATATTGACACCATCAATGATAGTTGTAAATAATTTGTCGCCCGGCAATATTCCTTTTTCTATTTCTCCTGCCATTGGATTTAGTTTGCGATATCGGCCCATCAACTCGCCCCGGTTGAATAGATAGGCGCTATTAAAGAGGGAGTCCCCTTCAGCTTCTACCATAGAACCGGCAATCAAACAGGTGGTAAACTCACCGGAAAGATTCTTCATATATTGAAGATTTTCTCGAGAGTATAGGGCCGCCCGGCTGAAATCAGGAGTGGTTTCACCAATAAGACAGTATTCCGGCAGACAGACAAAATCAGGACGCTGTTTAAAGATAAAAAGCTTCTCTTCAAGACTGAGTTTATTCCCCAGACGGGATTGAACGGCAACAACTTTGATCAGCATACATCAAATCCGGCATTTCACCAGTGTCATCTCATTATACGATAAATCATTATAAAAGCTTATTATGAAGAATAAAAATCTTAATGGAAATCAATGATAACCGGAGGCAAGATTTCCTCAGGATCAAATTTCCCTTTTATCTTAAGAGAATATTGAGCGGAAATATTGTCGGCCGATTCCCTATATATGGATAAAAAGCTTCTATAATCAATCGGTAATATCTTTAGTTCTTTGTACTCTTCAAATAATGAAATCGGCAATACTCTAAAAGTGGCCGCGGCAATCATTCCCAGCAGTCCCCATGAAGGAGAGAAGATCTTTACAATATCAAATCCGGAAACCGATTTGAAACAGATTGAGCCGGGATTAATAATCCGGCCTTGAGGGAGGGTGATTTCGGCCTTGATAAAATATCGGCCGATAGGGAGAATATGTCCATTTATCTGTCCGGAAAGACCAACGGCCAAGGCCCCTCCAACCGAACCGGCGTAAGGAAGTTCCGCGTGGGGTAGAAAAAGCCCATATTTTTTCAGCTTGGTGTTAATTTCCCCGATAGGAAAGCCGGCTCCGACCACAATATAAAAATCCTCCGGGACAATCTTGATAAACTCATTCAATCGGTCTGTCCGGAGTGCTATTATATCGTCAAAAGCTTTTCCAGCCGGTTCAATATTATTGCCAAAACCGGCGATGTAGAATTTTTGGCCGTATTCATTGGCGAGCCGAAATAGCCGGGCGGTCTCTTCGGCGGATTCGGGATGAAAAGTCGTCATCCCCTTCTGATACGTTAGCCGGTCTTCAGAAAATTCAGCCTTAATGATATCGATAAACATATTGAGTCTCGTCATATTACATCTTATTGAAAAGCCTTATTCAAGTCAAGTTTCATTCCATTTCTTAAGGGCTTGTTGAAAGAGTCTTTAAAAAAGGAAAAAGTGCACTTCCCGGCAAACTGCTAAAAAAGCCTTTTGTCTTCGACTTGCGCCGTCGGTCCGCCACGTGTAGCGGACTGACTGCGCGTGAAGTCAAGTTTCATCCGGTTTCTTAAAGTGGCCTTAAAGAAAAAAGACCCCGGCTTTTGTAAGCAGGGGTCTTGTATAAACGAGAAAATTCTTCGGAATTAGTACATATCGCCGTAGCCGCCACCGCCGCCGGGCATTGGGGGCATTGACTTTTTCTCTTCCGGCTTATCAGCCACCAAAGCCTCTGTGGTCAGAAGCAGCCCGCCAATAGAAGCGGCATTCTCCAGAGCGGTTCTGGCCACCTTGGTAGGATCAATAACTCCGGCGGCAATAAGGTCTTCATATTTGTCGGTTTCAGCATTATAGCCAAAAGCTCCTTTTTCCCTGATAACCTTATCAACCACTATAGATCCTTCGACTCCGGCATTATTGGCAATCTGACGTATCGGTTCCTCAAGAGCCTTCCGAATAATGTTAATGCCGACCATTTCGTCCTCGGTCATCTTGATGTCATCGAGGGCGCACATAGCGCGTAGAAATACCACGCCGCCACCGGGGACAATTCCTTCCTCAACCGCCGCGCGGGTGGCATGAAGAGCATCTTCAACCCGCGCCTTTTTCTCCTTCATTTCCGTCTCCGTAGCGGCGCCGACATTGATCACGGCCACACCACCGGCCAGCTTGGCCAGACGTTCCTGAAGCTTCTCGCGATCATAATCTGAAGTGGTATCGTCAATCTGTTTTCTAATCTGGTTAATCCGGGCTTTGATATCGGCAGTACTGCCGGCCCCTTCAACAATAGTCGTATTATCTTTATCAATCACCGTTTTCTTGGCTTTGCCCAAGTCGGAAACAATCGTATTTTCCAGCTTAAAACCAAGCTCCTCAGAAATTACTTTGCCGCCCGTTAATACCGAGATATCCTCCAACATGGCCTTCCGGCGATCGCCGAATCCCGGGGCTTTCACCGCCGCCACCTTAATGGTGCCGCGCAGTTTGTTAACCACCAGAGTTGCCAGCGCTTCACCCTCGATATCCTCGGCAATAATCAGCAGCGGCCGACCCATCTGAGCCACTTTCTCCAAGATCGGCAGAAGATCCTTCATGGTCGAAATCTTCTTGTCATAAATCAGAATCAGAGCCTCTTCCAAAACGGCTTCCATATTGTCGGCGTCAGTCACAAAGTATGGGGAGACATACCCGCGATCAAACTGCATTCCCTCGACTACTTCCAGCGTGGTTTCGATGGTTTTTGATTCTTCGACAGTTATCACGCCATCTTTACCAACTTTATCCATCGCTTCGGCAATTTTATCACCAATGCTCTTGTCATTATTGGCTGAGATAATGCCGACTTGACGGATTTTATTCAGATCACCCGCAACCGGTTGAGATATTTTGCGGATTTGGCCGACTATTTTTTCTACCGCGACATCAATCCCGCGCTTTATAGCCATAGGATTAACTCCGGCCGTAACGGCCTTGATACCTTCGCGGTATATCGCTTGAGCCAGCACCGTGGCCGTCGTTGTGCCATCGCCGGCGACGTCCGAGGTTTTCGAGGCGACCTCTTTCACCATCTGGGCGCCCATATTTTCAAAATGATCTTCCAATTCAATCTCTTTGGCAACGGAGACACCATCTTTGGTCACCGTCGGAGAACCAAATTTCTTGTCGAGAATAACATTGCGGCCTTTGGGCCCAAGGGTAATTTTCACCGCATTAGCTAATTTATCAACACCTTTTTTAAGCTTTTCACGTGCCTGCGCATCATACTCTATAAGCTTTGCCATATTATTTCTCCTCTTTATATATTACTTCGAAATTATTGCGAAAATATCCGACTCACGCATAATCAGGTACTCTGTACCATCAACTGAAACTTCAGTGCCGGAGTACTTTCCATAGAGAATCCGGTCCCCTTTCTTGATTTCCATCGGAATTTTTTTGCCTTCCTCAGTCAGACGTCCGGGACCAATTTCAATAATCTCCCCCTCAACTGGTTTTTCCTTAGCGGTATCGGGAATAATAATTCCGCCTTTTTTAACTTCCGCCATTTCAATCGGTCTAACCAAGACACGATCGGCCAATGGTTTCACCATCATATTGAATCCTCCTTAATTTGGTTGTGCTATGATGACTATTTCTATCTACTAATAATTTAACTTATTAGCACTCAAGCCTGATGAGTGCTAATAAGCCTGTCAATATATCTCTATCTGCTAAATTGTCAAGCGGTTTCAATGGAATTATTTATTTTTTATCTGATTATATTACAACGACTTAAGTTTTATACCGTTTGATAATCGGTAATAAGGCGTAAGCCGTCTAAAGTCAAGGTCGGATAGATAGATTCAATGAATCGGGAATGAGGGGCGAAATCCTCGGCCAAACCGCCCGTGGCAATAACTTTGGCTGAGAAACCTAATTCATCAAGAATCAATTGAACGATAAGGTCCACTTGTCCAATGGCGCCATAGAAAAGGCCCGATTTTATTGATTCGGCCGTAGAACGACCGATGACTCGTTCTGGTTTTTCAAGGCGGACTTCAAAAAGCCGAGCGGCCTTGCGAGCCAATTCAAGACCCGAGGTGCGCGGTCCGGGAGCGATGACGCCACCGACGAAACTCCCATTATCGGTAACGACATCGAAATTGGTTGAGGTCCCAAAATCAACAATGATTACGGCCCCATTGACTCGAGAAAAGCCGGCTACGGCATTAGCGATTCGGTCGGCGCCGACCGCAGTTGGATCATGATAGACAATTTTTATCGGCAATTTAAGTTTGGAAGATATTATCAGCGGCGTTATCTGAAAGTATCTATTTAGCATTTTTTCAAAAATAGGCGTAAGGGACGGCACGACTGAAGCCACGGCCACTTGATCTATCTTGTCCTTGTCGATATTCAACCTTTCCAAAAGCCCCGTTATGATGAAACCGCATTCGTCGATAGTAAAGGAATGGTTTGAGGCTACCCGAAAATGATTAATCAGGCGGATGCCGTCAAAGACGCCGACCACAGTGTTCGTGTTGCCGATATCAATAGCCATTAACATATTATAAATATACTCGGCCAATTATCTAAAGTCAATTGAGTCCGACTATAAAACCTATCTATCCGGGGCGATATTTCAGAAGTGAATATAATTATTGGTCACCGGGTTTTTATATTTTCTGTTATATTATTTGAGATGAAATCAAAAGGGATATTACCTTTATTCTTGCCGGTCGAGCTTATACTTGAGGAGAAAAATGGATTACACCATACGTCCGCTTAAGATATCCGAATATGATGATTTGATGGATTTATGGCGCCGCGCCGAACTGCCGCATCGACCCCAAGGGCGGGATTCATACTCGGCTATATCCCGTGAATTGAAACGGAAAGAGAGTTGCTATTGGGGAATGTATAATGGAGAAAAGTTAATTGGTTCGGTTGTCGTTTCTTCCGATGGCCGCAGGGGATGGATTAACCGGTTGGCCGTTGAACCTGATTATAGGGGACGCGCTCTGGCCGGCAGATTGATAAAAGAGGGTGAGGATTATCTTCACCAACTTGGGATTAAGGTCATAGCGGCTTTAATCGAAAATGAAAACCGGTCGTCGATAGCGGCCTTCAAAAAAGCCGGATATATTGCTCATCCGAATATTCTTTATTTTTCCAAGCGCAGCTCTCCGGAGGACTGACAATAAAAATTAGGGGGAATCTATCTTCAACTCGCAAGATGGGATAAAAAAATTATATTTATAAACAAGGACCGGGTCGATTCACCGACCCGGTCCTTTTAATCATCCCTATTCAGTAATAATTTATTTAGGACAATTCAATTCTGACCCATCCATATAAAGATGATTAATCAGACGGCCTATATCCTGTATGTTGATCACAATCGGATCACTGTTGTTGACATTACCGGCTTCCAGCGGAATTGGGGCTGGTCCGCCCTTATACAAATAATTAATAAGATAGGTGACATCTTGAAGATTCACTGTTTCGGTATGATTAACATCACCGCAATTGCGCGTAGTCAAATTTTCGAAAGTAACAAGGCACCCGCCGGGATTACCATTAAGTATCACTAAATCATGGTCATCATCATAATCAAAATCAGTCGCAATTAGCTTATCGGGAGCGCCGCCAGTTAAATAACAATATGGCTCAGCAAAAATTCCATTACCTTGATTCCGAAGAATGGTAACACACCTGGATGAACTCGCAGCCGTTGCCACCGCCAGATCATTATCTCCATCCTCATCAAAATCCTCAGCGTAAACAGACATCGGCATGTTGCCTACTTCATAATTCACCGAATTTGCAAAGTTCCCATAGTAGTAATTAAGCAGAATCGATACGCTGCCGGAATTTTCATTGGCCACGGCCAGGTCATTGTCTCCATCCCCATCGAAATCGGCAGAAAAGACAAATACCGGCTGATCGCCGACAGGATGGGTCCCCGCCGGACCATAGCCGAACCACCCATCTCCATTATTTAAAAAAATGAGGACACTATCATGTTCAATACTGGTAACCGCCAAGTCATGAATACCATTACCATCAAAATCGGCCACTGCGATAGATGATGGCCCTCCGGGCACTTCATACGCGGATGGCACCGGAAGGTAAAATCCCCTTCCTCCATTATTCAACAGAATCGAAATAGAATCATTTCTGGCCACGGCCAAATCGGGAAGAGTATCATCATTGAAATAACCGGCAGCAAGGAAGTTGGGGTTAGCACCAACTTTATAGCAAACCGGCGGATTAAAGGTTCCGTCACCTTTATTTATCAAAATACAAATGAGTGAATCCATATCATTCGTCATTGCCAAATCAGGCAGACTATCCCCGCCGAAATTCGCAGCTACAATCGAAGTCACATTGCTAACGGTGTTATATTCGGTTCTTGAGCCGAAATCCCCCTTCACCACTTCGTCCACCATTCCTTCATTGAAAAGGATGTAAATACCGTTTCCCTTTGCCACGGCCAAGTCTGAATAGCCATCGCCATTGAAATCAGCGGATGCTGCTGAGCGAAGAGAGCTTCCTTCATATTCTTTCATAATACCCATAAGAGGGGTTGCTGCAAAAGCCGTTGCCGAAACCAAAATTAGCCCCACCATCAGTGCCAAACAATGAAGTCTCACTAAAAACTACCTCCTTAAAAAGGACTTATCGTCCTGTGTTGCGCCCACAATCGTCCCAAGGCTGTTTAATAACTCTTAAATATTTCACGTTGAAATCGTTACCCCCACCTCCGGACAAATGAGATTGTCGGAGAAAGGCCTATTGATAAACAGACCTCTCCCTAAAAATAATTGATAAATAATTTTGG
>JAPLUS010000334.1 GCA_026397495.1 Candidatus Zixiibacteriota bacterium
ACTTGTCTTTGGTTTTATCCAACTTAGACTTCAGGGTCATCAGACAGTATTTTCCTCCAAAACAGATATTCTGGGATTATCTGGTGGTAGATAAGTTTTACACACTTAAAGTCTTATGCACCTCCTTATATGAAGAGTTGCTATGGAGGGGAGCTCTTCTGTTTATATTTGGTAATATTTATATGGGTCTTTTATTATCGTCTTTCTTGTTCGCCTTAATTCATATCAACAAGAAGGGAGATATATTCTTGATGGAGATATTAGATATTTTTATTTTTGCAATTTTTCAGGGGATCTTGATGATTTTGTTCAGAAATATCTATTTGTTGATATTAACCCATATTATTCGTAATCTCCTCATTTATTACTGGGTCTTATATAGATGCACTGAAGATCGAGATTCTTTAATGTATATTTGAGTCCAGTTTGAAAGAGGATAAATACGCTTCCTTTTAGATTCTTAAGTAATTCAGATATATTTATAGCTGGGAGGTTACATTGTTTTAAATCGGTTCGGCACTAACGAGTCAGATCACTGCTAAGAAAAGCACTTGGATAGCTATCTATGAGCTGCTTGGATATTGAAGAGTAAGCGGAGGTACTGTGAATATTGAAATTCTCAACGGGCCATTAAAACCAAAAGCCAGAATATTATTCCTCGGTATTATTTTGGCTTATATGGCATACATACAACTCGCATCAGAGCATCCGCCCGTATATGAATGGCCAACGCGGCGAATGTTAGTCGGATTGTCGCCGGTTTCTATGACTCTTATCGCCCTGCTATCTCTGACCGCCTTCATTTTCGCTATCGGGAAAAAGCTGCTATATCTAAAGGAGGCCGGCCTTGAGCCAAAACGGACAATTTGGTCCCTTCTCATCATTGTTACACTTTCAGCGGCTTCAATGCTATTAACTAAGCCGGACTTAAATATTAATAATTTCTGGCAACTAGGTGCCCCCTTTTTGCATTTTTGGGGAGCTGAAATCATTTGTAGAATATTGTTGATCAAATTGATTATAAATGCACTCAACAATGACAATTGGGGAGCCATAATCGCAGCTCTATTGAGTGGACTGGTCTTTACTTTTGCTATTTACGATATATCTGAAATCCATCTTGAGGTTATCTTATTGGAATATCTAATCGCAAACATTTTCTTTTCGACAAGATCATTTTTTGCGCTGATTTTCGCAGATATTCTTTTCGTTGTAAGACTTCAATATGTACCGGTATTCAGTGCACAAATGGTATTTTTATTTATTCTAATCTACGGTCTAGGACTGATTTTTCCAAAGTTTCGGTCGGTGGCTGATATTAATCAGGGGCGACAATGAAATATCGCATCTTGGAGGCGTAATCTTAATAGTATGATGACAATGTTATTGATCATAGCATTTACCATTATCGGTTATATGGTGGTAAAACGCAAAAGCTTAACCAGTAAGATTAATTAGGCGGCCATGATTATTCTTGAGGAAATAGATTTCAAATATCCCAAACGGAAGCAGTTTGCCCTGTCGGGGGTTTCTTTTGCGGTCCAGCCAGGGCAGATATTTACTCTTCTTGGTCCCAATGGAGCCGGCAAGACAACCTTAATTCGGATTCTCTCCGGATTGATTATTCCCCAGAAAGGTATTGCCTCTATATGCGGGCATGACCTCCAACTGGATGAATATAATGCCCGCAAGTCAATTGGTCTTGTCTTGGGAGATGAGAGAACTTTCTATTTTCGTCTTTCGGGGGCCCAAAATCTGGAGTTTTTTGGCGGTTTATATGGCATTAAACGGCAGGAACTGAAGAAACGAATAATTGAAGTAATGGGAATGGTTGGACTACAAGATGATGCCAAACTCCAATATATGCGTTATTCCAGCGGGATGAAAAAGCGGTTAAGC
>JAPLUS010000089.1 GCA_026397495.1 Candidatus Zixiibacteriota bacterium
GGTTCCGATATCCACCCCTCTGATATTTATTTCACGGTCAGGCAAAATTGATTCCTGAACCTGCTTGGCAATGAGTAATTCCTGCTCTAGTTTCTGCTTTTCCAGAGATGCTTTAAGAAGAAGTGAATTTTCAAAGGCAACCGCCGCATAGTTGGCAAGAATTTCAAAATTGCTCTTGTCCTCATCAGAAAAGCCGCCTCCATTAGTCTTGTTGATAATAATAATTGTCCCGTGGCAGCGGGCTCGAGATTTAATGGGAAGAGCTATAATATTATTGATAGTGGGACCAAATTTCAGGGCTTTATCGACATCATTCCAGACGATTGAGGTCTGCTTATTGAAACAGTAACTGGAAATGTTTTCATCATCCTTGTAGATGATATTTTGAATGGAAGTATCATCAATCCCCCAGGCTATTTTGGAAGCCAATCTCCCTTGCTCAAAAAGCTGGATTAATCCTACTTCCCCCTCCACCATCCGAATCGACATCTCCATTACAACTGAGAGTATGGTTTCAATATCGAGAATAGAAGTAATTAGCGCCCCCATGGTCGCCAAATCCCGAAACTTGAGCTGGGTTTCTTCAAGCTTCCCTTCCAACTCAAAAACTTTATCTTCTAAAGCAACTATTTCAGCCACATTAGTTTATTCGGCAGTATTTATGGGAACTTAATTGTTATGATGCTCTATGTTACAGATAAGCATTTGGGTTAAACCTGATATATTTGGTGGTAAATAGATTCAATAAAGACGCAATATATTGCACAATTTAGGAATAATATTGTAATTCACTTTATTCAAATCTACTCTAATTGATCAAATCTATATCAAATGGTATTATGTCTCGCCAAGTAAGAAAATAATATATCTGTAAGTCTTTCTTGAGCAATACTTAATTTCGATCAAATATGTATGAATATACGAATTGCTGTGAGGTGTAAGTAGCTGGAAATCATACAGATATGAGGCGAGATGGGATTATCAGATATAACATTTCTTGCCATTCAAATAGCCATTACAAGGGGTGCTATCAAAATTGGGAAAACAAACCAAAGCCATTACCGTAACTGGCATTAAATATGCTTGTTTTAAGATAAATAATTTAGATATTTTACTCTATGAGGTACCTGTGAAAAAAACTTTACTACTTATTGCGATAACAATTTTCTTGGCTGGTAGCTCTGCTTTTGCGATTCCCGATCTGCAGCTTTTTATTGCCGATGCGACCTATGATCAGGCGAGTGACACCTGGGTAACAAACTCTCCGATTTTTGATCTCTATATTATCGGGGCCAATACCGTGATGTCCAATGTTATGGTCAGTATGGCCTTAAATCTGCCTCAGGTGGAAGATCCCAATGGTAGCGTGGCCATCGGGGTAAATGGTACGCCATACAATAGCTGGACTTATGGAACGCCGAATCTTCTTCCCCCGCATGGTATCTATCCTGCCTGGTACAATCAATTCAATTCCGGCAATTATGGGTTGGTCGGAGGGGTTGGCATGACCATACCTCCTTCCTTATACAATCCGGCGACACAAGGATATTTGAATCCCTGCCCGGGACATCCCCTTGGAGAGTTCAAGAAATTTACTATCTCCATTTCCGGAACCGATTATGCTCATTTCGATGGTTTTTTCTATTTCGGAAACAATAATGGAAATACCAAAATTAAATTTGCTCCATTCTCCAAAGATGCCGAATATAGCGCTGTTCCTGAGCCTGCCACACTGGCGCTCTTTGGATTAGGCACCTTGGGAATGGGAATTGTCAGAAAATTCCGCAAATAATCAAAGTTTGGCCGTTTGGTCATAAATAAAAACGGGAGGTATATTACCTCCCGTTTTTATTTGCTCTTTTCTCTGCTTCAGTTTATCTCTTCCTAAATTTCATTCGGATAGGCGTCCCCTCAAAATCAAAAACATCACGAAACTGACCTTCCATATATCTGAGATAATTCCTCTGCAGTAGCGCCGGGTAATTGCAGAAAAACAGAAAAGTCGGCGGTTTGGTACCGGTCTGAGTGGCATAGAACATCTTTATATATTTCCCGCGGGCGGCTGCCGGAGGCTGTTTTTTCACCGTGTCTTCCAGAAAATCATTAAGCTCTTTAGTCGGTA
>JAPLUS010000324.1 GCA_026397495.1 Candidatus Zixiibacteriota bacterium
AAAAGAAATCCACGGCGCGAAGGAAATTGGCCAGGAAAGAGAGGTCCTCAATATCCGGTTTCAGGAGACCCAGACCGGTATAAACAAACATCGAGTCTTTGAGAATAATGATTATCCCCCTAACCAGATCGCCGAGAAGCCCCACCAGGGAGGCGTAAACGATAACATTCAGCACTATCCAAAAATTACATTTCCCGGCAAAAATAAAATTCCCTACAATCAGCCCAAAGGCGGCCATGATTACAGAGATGAGCAATGGCCCTCCCAAACCAATTAATATATACCATGGGCTAATTTTATTTTCCAACCCCTCCTGAAACCGCTGGTCAATTGATTCCTTAACCTTGTTATATTGCTCCGTCCCGGTTTGCTGTTTCATCTTTTCGATACTTTTTATAACAATGGGATATGTGTCCCGGCTCTCTATCGGACGAGTGAAGTAACCCATTGCCCCTCCCAATAAAACTACAATGATAAAAGGAATTATCCAGTCCGTCTTTCGGGTTAGGGTCGGAAATAGAGCTGACGGCCTGGCTATGACCATCCATAGACGGGATAATATTCCCGGCCGAGAGATCTCCACCATCGGAGCCAGAATGGGATTTTCATTATCCATATACCACTCTCCATTTTTTACAAAGGGTGAAATAAATAGCTAAAATCATCGCCGATTTCCCCCCAAATTAATCAAAATTTCAAATAAATCAATATATTTGAAATTTTTGTCTTATAAAAAAAGCCGGCATAAGCTGTTATGCCGGCCATGGGGTAATCTTAAATTTTAGACTATTCCCGGATAAGAGTAACCTTTACGGAGGGGAATCTATTCGGGAAATTTTCGACTGTACTGGACGAATTACTAAAGTCAAAATAAGTCCAATCACCACCGATCAAATCATCATACTTCCCTATCGCTCTCCAGCTAGGTAATCCCGATGTCAGTAGAACCAGAGGGAAATTAGTGGAATCATTATTATAATCATAGTTATCAGGCTCAACCGTAATAAAAACCGCACCGGCAGAACGGGTGGGATTGTTCAGATCCGCCAAAACAATGCTGGTTACACCCGGCGGCAAATTTTGTAGGAAATCTTCGCCCGGTACTTTTGGAACCCGTTTAGTCATAGAATATTTATTACTGTCATCTGGGCCCCTAAAGTCACAAAAAGAGCCGGTCGTCAATATCCCTGAG
This sequence comes from Candidatus Zixiibacteriota bacterium, assembly GCA_026397495.1. Taxonomy (GTDB): domain Bacteria; phylum Zixibacteria; class MSB-5A5; order GN15; family PGXB01; genus JAPLUS01. Next base: position 1,193 of record JAPLUS010000324.1, read on the forward strand.
GTTGCATCCGGCAGCAAATTATCAATGCTGGCATCAAGCCAGCTTGGCCGCGTAAGTCTTCCAAAACTGCTTGGGGGAGTAAAATCTGGATACATTACCCACCCTTTATAATGCCATCCCGAATTGTGAAGATTAGGCAATGTTAACCCTTCGCCATCACCTACATACCCACTATCAAAGAACTCAAAAACACCGTTATTATATGGTATTGTATCATAGAAAGCGGGAAGTACCCCATTTAAAAGACACTTATTGTCCATATTTGGCACAATACTAATTGAAGTATCATATATCTCACCCTGTCTTATAAGATGAAGGGTTTTATATATAGTATCTGGAGTTACATTAACCGAACAAGTTACATAGGAAAAGAGGGGAACTTGAACACTATAGTGGACCACGGTAGTATCATGATCATGGATAACATTAGAATCGCGAAACACAGTAGTATCGCGGACCCGGATATGTGTCAGAGTGTCTATAACGTACTGATTATTAATCCACGGTGAAGAATCAG
>JAPLUS010000310.1 GCA_026397495.1 Candidatus Zixiibacteriota bacterium
ATGTTTGTACATTGGATTCATTCCAGCTCCTTTTTAGGTTATGGTATTATTTATTGCCTTTAAAATATAAACTGCAAACCGTATGAAAGAAATAGTCAATTTTCAAAATTGAAAATTACCTTAACCGTATCGTTGGCTGATACGGCTATATTTTGTTCAAGGGACGAATCCTTGCCATTTATGCTAAGATATGCCCTGACAAGGTGTTTGCCCGGTTACACCGGGAAGCCGAAGTTGGTCTGGTGTCTCTGTTGCTCGCCATCGATAAAAACAAAGGCCCCTTTGGGATTGGAGCCGACTCTTATTTCTCCCATATTTGATATCGGCTTTGATGGTGTCTGAATCTTAGGTGTAACAATTATAAAGCTGTATTGCTTCTGGAATCTCTGACCTGTGGCCAACAAAATAGTATCTATGAATTCCTTTTTGACGGCTTCTCCATTTTTAATCCGGATAATATGACGGCCGGTATCAGAGGTGAAAAAGGCGCCGTTAGCTTTTCCTTTTAAAAGATTGTTGTCGATATATATGTCTCCAAAGGGCTCAACTGAAATATCTATTATTCCTGTCGGTTTAGAGACGATAACAGCTGTTGTTTCGGGCGTGGCGACGGCCTTTTCCTGATTGACCTGTGAGGTATCAGGGGGAGATGGGGGAGGTACTGTTTTATTGGATTTAGCAGGGTAGAACTGATAAATCAAAACGGCAATAACAGCCATGATAGAAAGGGGTAGAATAATGAGTGATTTCTTGAATTTTGGTTTTGGGGAGGATTTGGTTCTATCAGTTGCTTGTTTGGAAGAAGTTATATCGCCGGCATTCTTATTCATGCAATCAATGGCGGTCTTCATTTCCGCAGCGGTTTGGAATCTTTCCGAGGGCTCCCTTTTCATCGATTTCAGGATAATATTCTCAACCTCTTTGGGAATCTCCGGATTTAGTTCTCGTGGCCGGGCCGGGTCATTGAATAGTTTGATATCTCTCATCGCAAACGGATTATCACCCTCAAAGGGAAGACGGCCCGTCAGCATATAATAGAGAGTGACCCCGATCGCATAGATATCCACCAGAACATAATCAGTCTGTTCGGATGGGACAAATTGCTCTGGTGCCATATAGGCCGGGGTTCCACAAGCGGTCCCGACAATCGTCAGATTTGGGTCGGTTTTGGCTTTGGCAATCCCGAAATCGATAATTTTCACCCGGCCGGAATTATCAATCATTATATTGCCCGGTTTAATATCGCGGTGATAAATCCCTTTCTGATGCGCGAATTCCAGAATATCGAGAACATCGGAAATTATTTTCAAAGATTCCGCAACCGGCAGTTTCTCTTCGTTTTTGATTCTTTCTTCAAGATCTATTCCCTCGATATACTCCATGGCAATGACAAAATCATCGCCATGATTGAAGAAATGCTTTATTTTACAGATGTTAGGGTGGCCGTCAAGTAACGCCAGCTTATCGGCTTCTTGCTTAAATCTTTCAACCAATCTCGGATCGCCCACAATTTTTAGAACTACCTTAAGGTTGGGAATGTCTCGATGCACCCCAAGGTAAACTCTGGCCATCCCGCCGATCCCGATTTTCTTGATTATTCTATAACTGCCTATGAATTGCTCTTCCATAGAAATGGAATATATCGATTTAAATCCGATTATGCAATGGCAAGGGAAATTTTTGCTACCTTAATGAACCCTATAGCCATAGCCAATCCGATAGTAATATTTTCCGATTATAATGCTATTCAATTTAACCGGTAATTCCGATATGGCCGTCAAGCTGTCGAATTTTGAAATGGTACGCTGGTGTCCTAATAGCCCGGTATCATTTCCGACAAGAATCATCATTTTGCCGCCCTGCGCTGAATCGGGGAACCAAAGCTGATACATTAAACTGTTCTCGCCGAAAAGATGCCGGCCTGCTATCACATAGTTTCCGGATAAAAGAAAAGAAGGGAGCTTTTATTAATTCTCTTGATAGGGGAGCCATAAGAGCTGCCATGGCCGGTATGACCACCAGCCAACTGGGGCCGGTCCAATTGAGTTTCGGCTCATGAGACAGACTGAAAATAAAAAAGGCGGCCAAAGGCACAACCAGGAAAATCGACATAAAGAGCCATCGCCGTGAAATAAATTGTGAACTTGAGAGATTATCCTGACGCCTTTTATGGTTATTGAACAAGGCCGCAATTCCGGCCAAAAATCCGGTTGGAGTTAAGAGTACCAGTATGGAACCTAAAAGCAGATGAGGTGAGAAATATGGCTTCTCACCAAGTCGCCGTGCCGTTTG